>JBBSRF010000063.1:0-11230 GCA_038243335.1 Sphingobacteriales bacterium | reverse complement strand
TAATACCTGACTAATTATAGGTTGTCCGCTAAAATTTTTAGATTTGTTCATACTTGAAATTGTCGTAAATTAAAAGTATGAATTAATGGGGTAGTTTCGGCTACCTCATTCTTTTTTATCGGACACTAATGATTAAATATATAAAGTATTGCCTTGTAATGATGGCAAATCATTTTTTAAAAAATTTCTGTAGCTTAGCTATCCTAAATCATTAGTCAAATGAAAAAAATATTATTATCCCTATTTTTTAGCACAATAGCACTATCTCTATTTGCCCAAGACCTCTATATGCCACGTAATATTAAAACAGCGTTTGAAAAACGAACAAGAGCTATGAATGGCAAGCCAGGGAAAAATTATTGGCAAAACCATGGCAAATACGACATGGAAATTACCGTAGATCCAACAACAAAAATAGTAAGTGGTACAGAAAAAATAAATTATAGTAACAACAGCCCTGATACTTTAAAATCAATTACTATTCGTTTTGTGAATAATTTACATAAACCTACTTCACCAAGAGGCGGAAATGTAAGCGAAGATTTTTTATCTGCTGGATTAACCATCACTTCCTTTAAAATTAACGGAGAAGTTTATAACCTAAATGGTAAAAATTGGGGAACTACTGGAGAAGTGAGACTAAAAGCTCCATTAATGCCTGGTCAAAAAGCCATGTTAAATATAGACTGGAATTATCCATTATCTAAACAAAGTGGCAGAGAAGGGCAAATTGATCCAACTAGTATGTTTGTTGCTTATAGCTATCCTCGTGTTTCTGTTTATGATGATTACAATGGATGGGACAGATTGCCACATACAGATCGTCAAGAGTTTTACAACGATTTTAACGACTATGTTTTCTCTATAAAAGCACCAAAAAATTACGTGGTTTATGCCACAGGCGATTTATTAAATCCTGATGAAGTTTTACAGCCTGAGTTCGCGGCTAGATTAAAAAAATCTTATTTAAGTGATGAAGTTATTCATGTGGCAACTGCCGATGAAATGAAAGCCGGAAAAGTAACGCTACAAAACGAATGGAATACTTGGAAATTCTCCGTAAACCATATTGTTGATGTTTGTTTCGCACTAAGCAGTTCCTATATTTGGGATGCAGGAAGCGTAATTGTAGACGGTAAAACGAATAGGCGTGCAAGTACCCAAGCTGCGTATGATATTAAAGGAACAGATTTTATCAACTCTGTAAAAAATAATAACTATTCTTTATCATGGTTCTCTAATAATTGGCCTGGTGTTCCTTATCCATTTTCTAAAATGACTGCTTTTCAAGGTTTTGCTGACATGGAATATCCTATGATGACAAATGATTCTCAAGCTGGAGATCCAAAATTTGCTCAGTTAGTTCAAGATCATGAAATCGCACATACTTATTTCCCATTTTATATGGGTATAAATGAAACCCGTTATGCATTTATGGATGAGGGATGGGCAACTACATTAGAATACCTAATCGGAATAGCTGAACATGGTAAAGAATCTGCTGATCAATTTTATAAAGCTTTTAGAATAAATGGTTATACTAAAGATAAATCTGGAGAACAAGATCAACCGATTATTTCTATGTCTAGTCAAGTATCAGGCTCTGGTTACGGAAGTAACTCCTATGGTAAAGCATCACTTTCTTATTTGGCCTTAAAAGATATGTTGGGCGATGACTTATTTAAAAAAGCATTGCATCACTATATGGATAACTGGAATGGTAAACATCCAATTCCTTGGGATTATTTCAATTCCATAAATACTGTTGCTGGTCAAAACCTAAATTGGTTTTTTAACAATTGGTTTTTCACCAATAACTATCTTGATTTAAAAATTGAGAATACAGCTTCAAAAGTAGCAGGTTCTTATAACTTTAACATCAAAAATGTGGGTGGTTTTGCTATTCCTTTTGATTTGTTAATTACTTATGAAAATGGTAAAACACTAACTAAACACTACAATCCAGCTGTTTGGAAAAGCAATCAAAAATCTTTCGCAGCTAAATTTACAAGCAAAGTAAAAGTTAAATCTGTTAAAATAGATAATGGTCTATTTGTAGACGCTACACCTAGCGATAACAGTTGGGGAACTAATTAATATTAATCGTCATTGCAAAAAAACTAGCGAAGCAATCTATCTTGCTAGAAAGATTGCTTCGCTATGCTCGCAATGACGATTTTATTTTAAATAAACGTTATTTAATCCCTTTACAAATAGGTTGGTGTTGCACAGAAAAATTTAAGGAGTTTGCAATAAAACACATTTTATTTGCTTCTTCATGCAATGCATTAGCCTGTTCTATTTGCTCTTTATTTGAAATTACTACGTCGGGTTTTAATAAAATGGAAGAGAATTTACCACTGCCATCATTACTTTCTGTCATGGTGCCAATTGCATTATCTTTATATTCCATCACAACAATTTCGTTTTTAGAACATAAATGTAAATACCATAGCATGTGGCAAGAAGAAACAGATGCTAATAATAAATCTTCGGGATTATATTTTGTTTGGTCTCCTAAAAATATAGAATCAGAAGACCCAGAAAAAGATTCCTTATTCTTTATTGAAACTACAAAATCTCTATCGTAAGAACGGTAATCCATAGTTCCTGAGCCTTTATTGCCAGCCCAAACTAAATTTGTTTTATATTGATGATCTTTTGCCATATCGGTGAGTTGTAAGTTGAAGGTTATAAGTTATAGGTTAAAGTTTTTAAGCGCTAAGCCTAGCAACAGGCAACTCATAACACACAACCGATTTAAAAGCAATTTAGGGATTTATAATTTGATTTCAGTTAGTTTTTGTGCTAAAACCTCAGAAATTTTACGATATGAATCAAATGTCCATCCGCCAACATGCGGAGTTAAAATTACTTTTCCACTTCCTTTCAATTCATTAAACCAAGTCTGATTTCCCAAATCAGGAAATTTTTCAACTTCCAATACATCGAGTCCAGCTCCTAAAACTTTACCCAAATTGATGTTTTTTAAAACTGCTGAAGTATTGACAATTTCACCTCTGGCAGTATTGATAAAAAATATCGGCTTTTTAAAATGAAAAAAATACTCTTCATCAACCATTTGTTTGGTTTCGTTAGTTAGTGGAACATGTAAACTCAAAACATCGCTATGTTTTACAATTTCTTCCATACTTACTTCCCGAGCATATTCGTTGCTAAAACCAGTTTGATATTTATCGTAAGCAATTACATTTACTTCAAAGCCAGCTAATTTACGGGCCATTTTTTGCCCCATAAAACCATAGCCAATAATGCCAACGGTTTTGCCTTTTAACTCATAACCTCGGTTGCGTTCTCTGTCCCACACACCATTTCTAATTTCAACATTTGCATTACGAAAGTTATTCATCAAAGCCAATAATAGCCCAATCGCATGTTCTCCAACTGCGTCACTATTGCCTTCTGGAGCATTGATTAATTGTATATTTCTTTCTTTAGCAACAAGTAAATCAATATTGTCTAAACCTGCACCTGCTCTTGCTACAAATTTTAATTGAGGTGCGGCATCAAATAATTCTCTGTCAATTTTAAATTTTGTACGCACAGCGATACCAACATAGTCTTTAATAATCGTTAAAGTTTCTGCTCTTGAAATTAAAGGCTTATCGTCTACTTCAAAACCTAAAGCAATTGCTTTTTCTGCAAATGCAGGATGCAAATCATCAACAATTAATATTTTTTTACTCATTTGATCTAACTTCCGATAATAATTAAAATGAATTTCTTTTTTGTTTAAAAGACAATAATTGATGAACTATTGTTGCATCAACAAGCTTAAATGTTGTGTTAAAGCTATAAAATCTTCTACGCTTAACTGTTCAGCTCTTTTATCAAAAAATGGATGATCATCCATTTTATCTTTAGGAACTGTACCAGACAATGCATTACGTAATGTTTTTCTACGCTGATTGAAACCGCCTTTTACCGTACGCCAGAATAATTTTTCATCGCATGGTAAAGCTTCCATTTTGTTTCTGCTTAACCTAATAACACCAGAATTTACTTTTGGCGGCGGATTAAAAGTGCCGGGTTTTACGGTAAATAAATATTCTATATTGTAATAAGCCTGTATCAATACACTTAAAATTCCATATTCTTTAGTGCCAGATTTTGAGGCGCAACGTTCAGCAACTTCTTTCTGAAACATGCCCACCATCTCTACACAATTATCTTTATGCTCTAAAATCTTAAACAGAATTTGAGAAGAAATATTGTATGGAAAATTACCAATTACAGCAAATTTGCCTTTAAAAATAGATTCTAAATCGAGTTTTAAAAAATCCCCACTAATTAATCGATCTCCCAACTGGGGATATTTATTTGCTAAAAAGGCAACAGACTCAACATCAATATCTATTAAAAAAGTTTCTAAATTTTCTCTTTCTAAAAGGATGTCTGTCAAAATCCCCATTCCTGGTCCAACTTCTAATACTTGACGGTATTGATCGGTATGCATTAATCCATCTACAATTTTTTCCGCTATGCGTTTATCAGTTAAAAAATGCTGACCTAAATGTTTTTTTGCTTTTACTAAACTCATAATTCCAACCCTTAAAAAGGCTTTTATTTGCTAATTCGAAAAACAAAGTTAATGTTTATTATGCTTAGTGTCTTTCGCATATGAAGCGTTTACTAATTTATTAACCACAAAGACACCAAGTTCACCAAGATTTTTGTGTCTTTCTGCCTTAGTAGTTATTTTTTTTTAACAGCATTTATCGCTAATTTGCGCTAAATTCTATCTACAACACATGAGCGATAAAATAAAAATAGGCATAAGTATAGGCGATATAAATGGCATTGGTTTAGAGGTTATTTTAAAAACTTTTGCAGAAACCAAGATGTTAGATTATTGTACGCCAATCATTTACGGACATACAAAAGTAGCCTCTTTTCATAGAAAAGCTTTACACCTAAGCGAATTTATGTTCAACGTCATCAATTCTCCTGCAGATGCAAATCCTCGTAAAGTAAATATGATTAATGCTTGGGAAGAAGATGTAAAAATAGACTTAGGAATTGCCAATGAAACTGGTGGAAAATACGCTTTATTATCTTTACAAAAAGCTACCGATGATTTGGTAAGTGGTGCAATTGATGCCCTGGTAACCGCTCCAATTAATAAAAATAACATTCAATCAGAAACTTTTTCTTTTCCTGGGCATACTGAATATTTACAAGAACGCAGTGGCAGTACTGATGTGCTGATGTTTTTAATTAGTGAAAATTTACGTGTGGGTGTAGTTACGGGTCATATTCCAGTTTTAGAAGTACCAAAGGCAATTACCAAAGAGAAAATTGTAAAAAAAATACAGTTAATTAACGAAAGTTTAAAGAAAGATTTTTGGATAGAAAAACCAAAAATCGCAATCCTAGGTCTAAATCCTCATGCTAGCGATAACGGTTTATTAGGCAAAGAAGAAGCTGAAATTATTTCTCCTGCCATACAAGAAGCATTTGACAAAGGCATTATTTGTTTCGGTCCTTACTCAGCAGATGGCTTTTTTGGCAATGGAACTTACAAAAAATTCGATGCTGTTTTAGCCATGTACCATGATCAAGGTTTAATTCCTTTTAAAACGATAGCCTTTGATACAGGCGTGAATTACACAGCAGGGCTAAAATTTGTGCGCACTTCTCCAGATCATGGAACAGGCTATGATATTGCTGGTAAAAACTTAGCAGATCCAACTTCATTTATGGAAGCTGTTTTTGCAGCCATACATATTGTAAAACATAGAAAAGAACAAGAAAGTCTATTAAAAAATCAATTACGCAGTGGCGGAAAATTAATTGAAGCAGCTGGTGACCTTAAAGATGATGCGAATTAATCTTTACTTATAGACTTAATAACCAATAAACTTATCTCTAAAATATGGTATATGTTTATTGTTAAAAAATGCTGAACTTTAAGAAAGTTTAAATCTTAATCTATGAAACCATCAGGATTTGCCAACCACAAAAACAAATGGGCAAAATCATGATAGCTTCATAACCAGTGAAAATAATTTTATACCTATGAAAATTTCATTATCAATATTCGCCCAATTATTTTTCTTGATTACTTTTTCTTATGCAGCAAACGCTGGAGATATTTATGCAGAATATAAAATGACTGGCATGGGTAGCGCACCTATTATCAGTAAAATATATGGTAAAAATGGGAATATGCGAACCGAAGTGAATATGAATATGGGTGGCAAACAATTTACCACTTTTACATTAATGCTTAAAAGTAATCCGAATGTATATTTAATATTTAATTCTTTAAATAAAACCTATACAGAGGCAAAAATGTCTTCGGGTGTTGCGACAAAAGAAGTAGCTATTAAATTATTAGGCAATGAAAAGATTGGGATTTACAATTGCACCCATGTTAGGATGACAGCAGACGGAAAATCTTGGGATGCTTGGTACACTAAAGATTTGCCCTCATTTAATTTTCCAGTAAATGGTAACAGCGAATTTAGCAGTTTAAAAGTAATTAATGATTTAAAAAGCAAAGGCATAACAGGTATGTTGGCTAAAATTGTTTTTCAACCGCCTAACGTAAAGGAAAAAGGCATTACAATGGAATTGTTAAAGTTTGAAAATAAAATACTTAATTCATCATTATTTACTATACCTATTGGCTATAAAAAAAGCACTGTAAACTTTGACCCAGAAAAAATGAAAACCATGACAGCTGAGCAAAAAAAAGAAATGATAATGAAGATGATGAAAGAACAGTCAAAACATTAATATAAAATCATACTTTCCTTACATGAAATTATCTCCGATAATACAGACAAACGATTTAATCAATTTAAAAGCTGATCAATATATACTCATAGATGCCAGTGCAGGTTCTAAAGCTAGGTTTGATGAAAACCATTTAGCTGGTGCTTTATATATTGATTTAAATACGGATTTAGCAGACATTAAAGATTTTGCGATTGGCGGCAGACATCCATTGCCAACTTTAGCAGAATTTAGTGCAGTTTTAGGAAATTTTGGTATTGAACCAAATTCTCATGTTATTATTTATGATGATAAAAATGCTGGGAATGCTGCAGCTCGTTTTTGGTGGATGTTGAAGTCATTTGGTCATCAAAAAGTACAAGTTTTAAATGGCGGATTAAATGCTGCAATTGAAGCAGGTTTCCCCACCAATAACGTTCTAGAGAAAAAAGCAATCAAAAAAACTTATCCAATTAGCAAATGGCAATTACCATTAGCTGATATGAATGAGGTTGAAACCGCAAGCAAAACAGGCAAACAAACTATTGTTGATGTACGTGATGCCAATCGTTATGCAGGTTTAACTGAGCCAATTGATTTAATAGCTGGTCACATTCCTTCCGCCATAAATATTCCTTTTACAGATAATCTTGATGAAAATGGTTGTTTCTTAACTCCAGAAATATTAAAAGAAAAATATGAAAAGTTATTAGCAGGTTTAAAATCAGAAAATGTGATTGTACATTGTGGCTCAGGAGTAACTGCTTGTCATATGTTATTGGCAATGGATTATGCAGGTTTAGAAATTCCTAAATTATATATAGGTTCATGGAGTGAATGGAGCAGAAATGAAAAAGATATGGTTTTAGCATAGAAATAATGTACTAAACTCATCAACCAAAACTAAAATACAATTTTATTATATACAAATCTCCTTAATAATTAATACATTCATTTTTATAATTTATTTCTTTTTATTAAATTATTTTATACCTTTGCAGGCTAAAATTTAGTTACAATTGAAGGCATTAAAACAATTTTCAATCCCGTTTACTGGCTTAAAATTGGGCAAGCATCAATTCGATTTCGAAATTGATAAAAGCTTTTTTGATGAATTTGAGTACTCGTTAGTTAAAGACGGAGCACTTAAAGCAACGCTTGAAATAGATAAGCAAGAAACAATGTTGCTATTGTATTTCCATATTTGGGGAACAATACAATTAAATTGCGATAAATGTTTAGCAGAGTTTGGGCAACCAATTGATATTAAAGAAAGGCAGATTGTAAAATTTGCTGAGGATGAATTAGAGAGCGATGACCTAGAAATTATCGTTTTAAATAGAAAGGAAAGTGAAATTGATGTTTCGGAAATGATTTACGAATTTATCAATGTAGCTATACCCTATATAAACAACTGCGAACAAGCAGGCACAGACCAGAAATGCGATCCAGAAATGTTAGCAACTTTGGAGAAATTAGCCAGTGGACACGTAGAAAAAGAAGAAGATAAAGTTGCAGACCCACGTTGGGAAGCATTAAAGAAATTAAAATAATATAAAAACAAATTAGTAATGGCACATCCAAAACGCAAAATTTCTAAACAAAGAAGAGATAAAAGAAGAACACATTATAAAGCTGTAGCTCCTTCTTTGTCAACATGCCAAACTACTGGTGTTATACATGTTCCTCATCACGCATACAATGTTGATGGTAACTTGTACTACAACGGTAAATTAGTTATTGAAAACACTTCAATAGGTTAATTTTCTATTAAAATTTTTGTGTTTATTATTTGTTTAAGTTTAACTTAGATGAATAATACGAATAGCGATTTAGCTTACACAAAATATTTTTACTATGAAAATAGGTCTCGATATTATGGGCGGAGACTATGCTCCCAAAGCTAACGTTTTGGGAGCAATAGCAGCTCATCAATCCCTTACACCCGACCAGCATTTAGTGCTTGTTGGAGATACTAAGCAGATTAAACCTCTACTTTCAGCTGTCGGATTTAATCCCGATCACTTCCAATACGTACATACCGACGAAGTTATTGGTATGGGCGAACACGCCACAAAAGCAATCCTCCAAAAACCAAATTCTAGCATCTCTGTTGGTTTCCAACTCTTAAAAGATGGAAAAATAGATTCTTTTGCAAGCGCAGGTAACTCTGGCGCAATGCTAGTTGGCGCTGTATTTAGCGTAAAAACTATTCCAGGCATTATACGCCCTTGTTTGTCATCAATTGTACCCAAGCTAAAGGGTGGTATTGGTTTAATGCTTGATGTAGGCGCAAATGCAGACTGCAAACCTGACATATTACTTCAATTTGGAGTTTTAGGAAGCCTATATGCAGAAAATATAATGCAAATTGCAAATCCCAAAGTAGCATTAATGAATATTGGCGAAGAAGATGAAAAAGGAAACTTACTTTCTTTAGCAACTTTTCCATTGATGAAAGACACCAAATTATTTAACTTTGTAGGCAATATTGAAGGTAGAGATTTATTTAATGATAAAGCTGACGTAATTGTATGTGATGGATTTACAGGGAATGTAATGCTTAAATTAGCAGAATCATTTTATGTATTAACTATAAAAAAAGGATTAAAGGATGAGTTTTTCGACCGATTTAATTACGAAAAATACGGCGGAAGTCCTGTTTTAGGTGTAAATGCACCAGTATTAATCGGACATGGAATTTCGAGTCCTGAAGCCATTAAAAATATGATATTCCAGTCTAGAGATATGATTACCTCAAACTTGATTGGTAAAATAAAAACTGCATTCCAATAAATTAAAATCAAGTAAACCACCATGATTTTACAATACCAAAAAGAAGACTCAAAATCATGGTAGCTTCATCACAATTGAAGACATATTTAAAAATATAAAAATGAACAAAATTCAAGCTGCTATTACTGCCGTTAATGGTTACGTTCCTGATTACATCATGACAAACAAAGAAATGGAAAGCTTTGTGGAAACGTCTGATGAATGGATAACCTCTAGAACTGGTATTAAAGAGCGAAGAATATTAAAGGGGGAAGGCTTGGGCACTTCAGACATGGCTGTTCATGCTGTAAATGGATTGCTTAAAAAAAGAGGTATTGAAGCATCGGAAATAGATTTAATTATTTTTTGTACTACAACACCAGATTTCACATTCCCAGCTACTGCGAATGTTTTAGGAGATAAAATAGGTGCTAAAAATGCTTGGGGTTTCGATTTACAAGCAGCATGTTCTGGTTTTATTTTTGGTTTAACTACCGGTGCTCAATTCATAGAATCGGGCAAACATAAAAAAGTATTGGTAATTGGTGGCGATAAAATGTCTTCTATAATTAATTATAAAGATAGAACTACTTGCATTATTTTTGGTGATGGATGTGGTTGCGCTCTATTAGAACCAAATGAAGATGGTTTTGGAATTCAAGATTCTATTCTAAGGTCTGATGGATCTGGTAAAGAATTTCTAGGAATGAAAGCTGGAGGTTCTGTTCTACCTGCAACTCACGAAACTATTGATGCGAATTTACATGCTGTACACCAAGAAGGCCCAACGGTATTTAAATTTGCCGTAACTAATATGGCAGATGTAGCTGCAGAAATTATGGAACGTAATCATCTAACATCAGACGATGTTGCATGGCTAGTACCTCACCAAGCCAATAAACGTATCATTGATGCTACAGCATCTAGAATGGGTGTAGATTCTAATAAAGTAATGGTTAATATTGAACGTTACGGAAACACCACGAATGGAACTATCCCATTATGCTTATGGGAATGGGAAAGTAGACTTAAAAAAGGCGATAACATTATACTAGCCGCATTTGGCGGAGGTTTTACTTGGGGCTCTATTTATCTTAAATGGGCTTATAATAGTTAGTGGATTGGTTGGTTAGGTGGTTAGAAGTTTAGTTGGCTAGTTGTTTAGTAAAAAACAAAGCTGATAACCCAAACAACAAAAAAATCAAACAACTAAATAAAAAAACAATAACTTAGTTAATTCATATAAAGACACCAATTTTTTTAACATAACAACAAAAGAATGGATATTAAACAAATTCAGGAACTGATTAAATTTGTT
This sequence comes from Sphingobacteriales bacterium, assembly GCA_038243335.1. GTDB lineage: Bacteria > Bacteroidota > Bacteroidia > Sphingobacteriales > Sphingobacteriaceae > Pedobacter. Next base: position 396 of record JBBSRF010000063.1, on the reverse strand, counting down.
TCTCGGTCAGGCGTAAATGAAGTTGCGATTGAGCAAGAAAACTTTAAAATTACCATTAAAACTAACCAGGCACCAGTTTATGTAAATGCAGCTTTACCTGCTGCCGCTGCACCACAACCTATAGCTCCTGTTGCAGCAGCTACAGTTGAGGTTAAATCGCCATCTGCTCCTGCAGCTGAAGATGTATCAAAATATATTACGGTAAAATCACCAATGATTGGTACTTTTTACCGTTCTTCAAGTCCTGATAAACCTTCATTTGCTAATGTTGGTGATGAGATAGGAACTGGTAAAGTAATTTGTATCATTGAGGCAATGAAACTTTTCAACGAAATTGAAAGTGAAGTTTCAGGTCGCATTGTAAAAGTATTGGTTGATAATGCAACTCCAGTAGAG
>JBBSRF010000062.1:0-11284 GCA_038243335.1 Sphingobacteriales bacterium | reverse complement strand
GCTTGAAATGTGTCCTACAGCTCTGCTCATCTGGAAATTTTTCGCTAAACTCTAATAGTGTCATACATTAAATATAAGCATTTTTTATTACCTTAGGAAAGATTACGGACATTCAAATTTGATTATTAGGCGTAATATCTTCGTTTAAGATATAGACTTGCTCTGACGAGTAAAATCAATATTGGAACTTCTACTAATGGACCAATTACCCCTACAAATGCTTGTGGCGAATGAATACCAAAAACAGCAATGGAAACTGCAATCGCTAATTCAAAATTGTTACCTGTTGCTGTAAAAGCTAGTGCTGCATTTTTATCGTATGGAACTTTTAAATATTTATTGATAAAGAAGCTAGAGAAAAACATTAATCCGAAATAGAGAATTAGTGGTATTGCAATTTTTATGACATCGAAAGGTAATTCTAAAATTTGATCTCCTTTAAGACTAAACATTAAAACAATTGTAAATAGTAATGCATATAAGGTGAAAGGAGAGATTACTGGTATAAACTTTCTGTTATACCATTCAATTCCCTTTAATTTAGTTAATAAATAACGACTTAAAAATCCAAGTATTAGCGGGATACCCAAGTAGATCAGTACACTTTGTGTAACTTCTTTCATGGGAACGCTTACGTTAAAGTTTGCTAAACCTAATTTTTGAGGCAAAAAATTGACGAATAACCATACTAAAAAGCTATAACTAAATATTTGAAATATGCTATTTAACGCAATTAATAAAGCTGCATATTCACGATTGCCTTTTGCTAAATCATTCCATACAATTACCATTGCAATACACCTTGCTAAACCGATTAAAATTAAACCAATCATGTAATCTGGTTCATCTCTTAAAAAGATAATTGCCAATAAGAACATTAATATTGGCCCAATTACCCAGTTGAGTAGGAGAGATATACCGATGACTTTTTGATCACTAAATGCTTTAGGTAATAAAGAATAATCAACTTTCGCTAATGGAGGATACATCATTAGGATTAAACCTAAAGCTAATGGAATGTTCGTGGTGCCTACGGATGCAGCATTGGTAAAGTTTGCAATTGCTGGAAAAAAATAGCCTAGACCAACACCTAATGCCATGGCAAGAAATATCCACAAAGTTAGGTAACGATCTAAAAATTTTAATTTTGGTTGCATTGTTCTTTTTTTTAACAACAACCGCCGCCTGGAGTGCAAGCGTTAGCACTTGCTCCAGCTAGGTTAACAATTGGTTTTGCAGGTGTAATACCACAAGCATCTTCTGCTAAACATGCAGTCATTTTATTCTTTAGTACGAAATTTTTGCCATTGAACTCTAAATCATATTTTCCGATCGTATCACTTTGGTATTCTACTTCAATTTCTTGGTCTTCAATGCCTAATTTATCCTCAGAAAGTTTAATAATACTCAATAATTTTCCAGGTTTTAGGCGATGATCAAAATCATCTGCATTCCAAAGTTGAAAATTTACGGTTTTTTCTGTGCGGATCACGCCACCACAATCGATAAAGTTTTTAGTAATCATACCTACTTCGGTAACATGAAAATGTTCTGGAACAAAAGCCCCACTCTCTAACTGAAACTCTACGTTCTCTATCGTATTTAAAATTTGTTTAATGGCTGATAATTTCATTTTTGTATGTTTTTGTTTAAAGAATTTTGTTTAAAATAGTCTTATATTATATCTGAATTTCGCCTTAAGATTGCTCCAAAGGACCTCCTTCGGACCTTCGTTCCTTGCTAAGACAATACGATGGTTAGCAACATTTTTTTTTGGCCCCTGTATCAATAATCTTTAAAAAGTAAGTGTTTAAAATTGCAATGGTATTTTCATCAATACAATAACAAATAGAGTTCCCTTCTATATTACCTTTGATAATTCCTGCATTTTTCAATTCTTTTAAATGTTGTGAAACAGTAGGTTGAGCAAGAGGTAATTCATTTACAATATCACCGCAGATGCATTCATTTACTTTTATTAAATGCTCTATAATTGCAATTCTCGCCGGGTGGCCTAATGCTTTTGCAATTGTAGCAATTCGATTTTGCTGGTCTGTAAAATGTGCTGTTTTGGTTGCCCCCATTATTGTTAAATTTAATATTGCAATATTACGATATAGATATTTAAAATCATATAGTTTTTTTTATTTTTTTCTTGTGCTAATTTGTCTTGAATATTAAAAAAGATAATAGGTTTTAATCACTAAGAAAATATAAGTTAATTGATATGTGTCTATGTGTTTTAAAAATACATCTCATTAAGTACTTATGCCTCATTAAGGTTCCCGTTTTCACGGGAATGACGAAAATTTAATTTTTCCTTATTTCATTCGTTCGTTAGAGATTACTTCGGCTTAAAAAAGCCTCGCAAAGACGAGCTATGTTAGTGGTGAGAACTTAAATTATCATTCCATCTTTCATTTCTATAATTCGATCACTTTTTTGGGCAAAATCTTCATCATGTGTTACCGCAATAATAGTTTGACCATAATTATGTGCTAAATCTTTAAAAGTTTCAAATACAATAGCTGTGTTTTTACTGTCTAAATTTCCGGTAGGCTCATCACCCATAATAATTAAAGGATCGTTAATTAAAGCCCTTGCAATAGCAACCCGTTGTTGTTGGCCACCTGATAATTTGCTAGCTGGTTTGAGTGCTTGATCGGCTAGATCTAACGTTTTTAAACGTTCATAGGCTTTTGCCTCAATTTCTTTTGGAGAAAATTTACCTAAACGTAAAGCGGGGATCATTACATTTTTTAGGCAGCTAAATTCTTGTAACAAATAATGAAACTGAAATACAAATCCGATTTTCTCATTTCTTATGGCTGCTAATTCATCAATAGTTTTATTGGTCATTAGCTCATTATCTAAATATAAATCACCTTTATAATCACGATCCATAGTAGAGAGAATATACAATAAAGTGGATTTTCCGCAACCAGACTTCCCAATTAGTGTAACTAATTCTCCTTTATCTATCTCAATCGAAATGTTTTTTAATACATGAAATTCTGTTGGGTCATGGAAGAATTTATCTATACTTTGTGTTCTTAAAATTGGAATTTTTTCACTCATGTTCCTGAATTTTTAACTCATCACTTATAACTCTGCACTACTGATCTTACTTTCTAAAAATCTCTACTGGATCTACTTTAGCCGCTTTACGAGCTGGAAAATAACCTGCAAAAAATGTAATGATTAAGCCAAAAACTATACCCCTAATAAATCGAGAGGTGTCATATTCTATCGGGAAATAGCCAATATCTCCGCCAACATAAATATTTTGCAATACAGCAATTAAAATTGTTGCTAAAATTACGCCACCAATTACCCCTAAAATACCTACAACTAAAGCCTGTGTTACAAATATTCTTACTACGTCTTTACCTCTAAAACCCATTGCTTTTAAAATAGCAATGTCATTTATTTTTTGGCTTACAGTCATGTTTAAAATATTATAAATACCAAAACCAGCAACCAATAAAATTAAGGAAGAAACTAACGTAGCTACAATGTTTCTCATTTTTGTGCCTGTAACAATAGAGTTATTAGCTTCTTGCCAGCTCTCGGCTTTATAACCTGTTACTTGTGTAATTTCTGCTCCAACTGCTTTTGCATCATCTGGGTTTTTAATATTCACTGTAATATCGGTAATGTATAAGGCGCCTTCTTTTTGCAGTTGTTGGGCCGAAGCCAAGTTGATGTAAGATTTAGTATCATCTAATATTTGTACATTAGATCTAAAAATACCGACTACTTTAAAAGTTCTATTTACGCCTTTGGCAGAGGTAAGATTTAAATTATTGCCTACAGCTAAATTCATTTTTGTAGAAATACCTACACCAATTACAATGCCATTTGGATTAGTTGTTAAAGCTTTAAAATCACCAGATACAATGCTAGAATTAATACTATACATTGCATTTGCCTCAGCAGGTTTTACGCCAACTGCCATTCCAGATATTTGCGATTTACCATTATTATAAAAAACAGCTGAATTTACTTGTGGTGTTACTACGGTTACATTTTTATTTTTTAGTATGGTTTCTGTAACTAAATTAGGATTGATAATGGTATTGCTTTTTGGTAAAACTTTAGGGTTGATAATCAAGTATTTTGCACTCTTATCATTTACCAATTCTTTACTCATTTTATCTTCTTTATAAACTCTGATATGGGCATTGTTTTTGAAGATAACATTAGTTGAACTTCTATCTAAAGCCAACATTAAACAATTCATAAATATATAAATTGCCATGCCCAATAGCACCCCCATACCAGCAACAGCAGTTTGTTTTTTGCCTGCTAAAATATAAGTTTTTGCAATATCAGTATTGATGTTCATAGCTTAATGCTTTAAAGGTAAAATCACATCATCTTTTGTAATGCCTGCTAAAACTTCAACAAATTCTGAGGAAATTATTCCAGTTTTAACAATCACATATTCATCTTTACCTTTTACATTTACTCGATTTCCAAAATCCATTAAATTTCTAGGAATGAGTAAAGCTTTTTTCTTTTCTTGGATAAAAATGTTAGCCTCTAGTTGTGTGCCAAAAAATCCTTTGGTTAAAGGTTCATCAAATACAGCTTTACAAATAAAAGACTGGCTTTTTTGATCAAATGCTGCCAAAACTTCAGTGATTTTTGCATTGTAAATTTTCGAATCGTCTGTGTTTAATTTTACATAGGTAGGTTGTCCGATTTTTATCTTTGCAATGCTTGTTTCATCTACATTTAAAACAGCTTGTATTAATTTGGCATCAGCAATAGTCGCAATCACATCACCTTTTTTAACAAAATCACCATTAGTTTTAAGCTTTTCAATTACAGTTCCACTCTGTGGGACGATGATGCTGTTGTAAGCTTGAGCAACCTCATTGTTTTTTAATTGGCCTTTTGTAGTGATGTAGCTTTGTTTTGCTTGTTGTTGCAATTGCGCATAATTCTTTTTCAATACATTTAGATTGCTTAATGAATTTTCTGCAGCTAATTTATAATTTTCATATTCTAACTTTGCCACACTCTGACTATTGTATAGTCTTTCATAACGTTCTGCTTGTAATTTATCCTGATTATATTTTGCAGTAGCAAACGTAATGTTCTGTTGTACTTGTTGTAATGCAGGTGAACTGCTAGACAAGTTTTCTAAATTAATTCTCAACTGTTCTTTTGCTGTTTGCGTATTCACTAAATTCGTACTGTTCTCAATTTTTGCCAGAAGTTTACCTTTATTAACTGCATCGCCAATTTCAAAATTTACATTTGTAAGTACACCATCAGTTTGGGCAGTTAATTTATAGCTGTTTTCCCATTCTAGCGTTCCAGATGCAAATACAAGCTCTTTAATATCTTGTATAACTGGCTTAATTCCTTTATCACCTCCACATGAAAAAAATAGCGTACCCAAAATAATTGTTATGATCAATTTATATTTCATTTTACTAAAATTTATTGTTGATGTCTATTTTACTTTTATTGTAACCAATAGTATCCAAAGCTCTCACTACATTCAATTTTTCAGCAATCATGTTGTTGTAAGAGATGAGCAAGTTATCTAAACTTATGATGTTCTCTTTGTATTGGTTCAAATTCTTTTTGTAAGTATCTTCCTTTAATGACGCAATCTTTTTAAAATTTTGCAACTGACTAACAGCTTTTTCATAATCTAAAAGCAAAGCTCGATTATTGGTCTCCGTTTCTTTAAGGCTATGCGCTGAATTTATTTTTAACATATTGGCTTGAAACTGCTTATTTTTAATGGTCGCCAATTTTGTAACTGTTGTTGGTAAATCCATGCTTAATTTAAGTCCGATATAACTATAAGAAAAGGAGTTAGATGAAGTATCATAGAAAAAGTCTTTACTTAAGTTTTGCCAATTTAAGGAGGAAATAAAAGAAAGGGTAGGGCAGTTTTGAGCTTTGGCAACCTTAATATCTTGCTGCATCATTTTTAACTGTAAATTTGCCTTGTCTATTTGTAGGTTATTACTGGTTTGGAATATTGTTGGCATATTATCATACGCCCATACTTTTTCGGTTAGGGTAGGATAGATGCTATTTTCAAAAAATAAAGCAAGGCTTTCTTCTTGGATTTTTAGATTGATGAGCAGTTTTTCTAAATTATTTTTCAAAGTAATTACATTCACTTCGGCTTCATTAACATTTTGTTTTCTACCAACATTTTCTTTAAATCTATTTTGAGTTATTCTTAAAATGGTATCTGCAGAAGCAAGATTTTGGCGAACAATTTCTATCTGTCCTTTAAAAGAAATGATGTTAAAATAAATAGTGTTAACTTGATTATAAATGTTCTGTTCGTTAATCTTATTTTGGTTTTCGGTAAGTTGCTGATTAATTTTAGCGGACTTAATCTGAGAAATACTGGCTAGGTTAAATACATCAAACTGGGGTTGTACATTTATTAAAGCTGAATACTTTTGCCCAGTAGTTACTTGTCTAAAGGTTCCTGGCTGACCAAATATATCTCCTGGTAAAAATAGTATTTGTTGTTTAGTATTATCTATCAATTGCATAGACGAAGGAATGCGTGGATTAATTACATTTCCAATTGCTGTTTTTTTCGTTAAATCAGCAAGTTTGGTTTGAAGTGCAGCATTTTGAAATATATAATTTTTTTCTTTTGTCAATGTTAATACTTCATTTAAATTGCTAAATACTCTTAACTCTTGGGCTTTAGAGGATAAAGCATTAGATATGCAAAGCACAAACACCAATATGAAGTAGTATTTGATAGTTGAATTGTGACCGAACATATTCCTCATTATTTTTTTATTAATATGGTAATTGTTTCCATCATTTTTTTACCAGCGATAGGTAGCTGAAAATCGAAATTAGATAGACGCCATTGATGTAACAACAACCTAAAAGAACCTACAATTGTATGTTGTAATTCTTTGATTTCAATATCGCTTCTTATCGAACTTTCTTTTACACCTTGCACCAGTAAATGATCTATTACGCTAAATTTATAGGACATGATTTTTAACAATGCAGCTTTTACATTAGCTCCTTCGTAATATATATCATCAGCCAAAACTGCCATTGTAAAGTGTGGGTTTTTAGTGAAAAATGCACATTGACTTTCAAAAATGCGATTGAGCTTTTCAAGTGCACCTAACTCTAAAGATAAAATTTTATCCAACCTCAACTTAAAATCACATAATATATGTTCAAAAAGCGAAACGATAATTTCTTCTTTATTACTGAAATGGCGGTAAATAGCACTTTCCGAAAATCCCATTTCCTGTGCTAAATTTTTCGTTGTTAATGCTTTGATACCTTTGGTAATCAGTATTTTTCCAGATGCTTCGATAATTTCCTGTTGCCGGATAGAAATTTTATCTTTTATCATTTTCAGTATGTTAGTGAGTATTCACTCTTCAAATGTATATAATATTTTTTACAATCCTATTTTTCTAATTAAGTATTATTTTATTTTCGTTTAAAGCTACAGAATTGAAAATTTTGAATGGTTTTAAATGGCGTGACATGGTCTATCTTGAGACAATCGATTTTATCAAACCCTTCACTAAACGCTTTGGTTAAACTCGATTCATCATATTGTTTGATAGCTAAACCACTGCACTTGAGTGGGCCATTCTCTGAAAATGTTCCAATTATTAAATAACCATTTATGCAGCTATTTGCAGTTTCAGTATATCTTTCAATATTAGTTTTGGTGGTTAAGAAATGAAATACTGCTCTATCGTGCCAAATGTCATAAGTATTTTGGGGTTTGAAATCAATAATATCACTAACAATCCATTTTACTTTATTAGCATTTTCTCCAAGTCTTTCTTTTGCTTTTTCTATCGCTTTGCTAGAGATATCTAGCACTGTAATATTTTCATAACCTTGAGCTAATAAATGATCTACTAATTTACTATCACCACCACCAACATCTATAATTCGAGCTGTTTTTGGTAAGTCGAAAGAATGTATAAAGTCTAGAGAAGTTGTAGGCTTATCTTGTGTCCAGCTTACTTGATCTGGATTTTTTGTTTCGTAAACAGTTTCCCAATGTCGCTTATTTTCTTTTTCCATCTGTTATTATACTTTACCTAATTATCTATCTTATTATGTTACGTTTTCTTGCCCATAATCTTGTTTGTGCGCTATGAAAATTAAAATAGCCATTATTAAAATTGAAACTAGCGAAGAATTTAGTGTGCCTAAATGAAGCCCTCCATTTTCAATTGGTTTGGTCAAAAAATCACCAAATGTTGCGCCAAATGGGCGAGTGAAAATAAATGCAAGCCAAAATAATACAATATGATTAATTTTAGTGAAATAATGAAGCAGAACAACACAAACAATTACACTACCAGTTACAAGTGCACCTTGCAGATAACTCATCCCAAAATAGTCACCAAGGAAATCTCCGAAAGCTGTGCCTAAACTGTTGGAGAAAAGAATTGCTGTCCAATAATAAACTTCTTTTTGCTTTGCTATAATCGGAAATACTTCCAGATTTTTGTATTTGCTATACCATAAAAATAAAGTTAACAACAAACCGCTTAACAGAAAAAGACTTCCTACTGTGTAGCCCAAATGAAGTGTTCTATCTATATAATCTGAAATTTCAGTTCCCAAAGTTGTGGTTGCGATAATCACTAACCAAAATACAACAGGTATATATTTTTTAACTGCTAGCTGAGTTAGTAATACGATAAAGAAAAATCCAAGTGTTATGGCAATTCCAATGGTATAACCTAAATTTAAAGTCATTGAAATATAGTCGCCCAATGTTTCTCCAAGCGTAGTAGCCACAATTTTCATTAACCAGAATAGCAAAGTGATTTTGGCAACTTTGTTGAGTTCTTCGGTTTTCATATTATTTTATCTTTATAGCTAATACTAAATAATATTACGGATAAAAATTAAATCCAAATCACTATTCAGCATTTCATTTATTATTTTTTATTTTAGGATAAAAAGTAAAGTCCCAACAGAAATAAAAAGCCATAATGAAACTGCCAAAATTAATGGTTTTACACCTACATTTTTTAAAACTTTAAAAGAAAGACCAGCTCCAATTAAAAATAAAGTAAGTACTAAACCCATTTTAGAAATCTTAACAATTAGCGGGCTTATGTTTTGAACGATTGGAAAATATGTATTTAAAATCATTGCGATGATAAATAATCCAATAAACCAAGGAATTTTAATTTTTGATTCTTTGGTTTTAAAAACCATTACAGAAAATAACGACAGTGGTATAATCCACAATGCTCTGGCTAATTTTACAGTTGTTGCCACTTCTAAAGCTTCCGCACCATATTTACTTGCAGCGCCAACTACTGAACTAGTATCGTGTATTGCAATCGCAGCCCATAAGCCAAAATCATGCTGGGATAAGTTTAAAAGAGTTCCTATTGGAGGGAAAGCTAATAAGGCAATAGAGTTTAATGTAAAAACTACTGCCAATGCAATAGAAATTTGATTGGGTTTGGCTTTAACAATTGGTGATATTGCTGCAATTGCACTTCCGCCACAAATCGCAGTTCCTGATGAAATCAGATAACCTGTGATTTTTTCGATTTTAAAAATTTTAGTTAACAAAAAACCTAAAGTAAGTACAGTGACGATGCTTACAAAAGAAAAAATAAATCCTTCTTGTCCTGCCTTTAAAGCGCTATGTGCATTCATTCCAAAACCTAATCCAACTACTGAAACTTTTAATAAGGTCTGAATTAATTTCTTGGTTAAAACTTCATAAGGATTTCCAATAAGTAATACGGTTAGAAATCCTAAAACTAAAGCAATAGGTGCGGATACAAAAGGTAGAATACAGGATGTAGCAATTGTAATAAATAAAATTTTTTGTATAGTTGGATGTGTTGTGAAATACGCTGTTAATTTGTGCATCATTTTTAAATTATAAAATAATTTCTAATGTAAAATTCATCATTTTGTTATTCCAAAACAAATGATAATAAGTTATAGTTAATTACTTGAAGTTATAATGATTGGCAAATTTCAAAAATAAAAGCGCAATGGCAGATTGTCCGCCCTGGGATTGAATGAAATAGAAATCTCTTACGATAATTAAGTTTTCTACATCAATTACTATTAATGTTTTGTTCTGTAATTCTTGTAAAATAGAATGCATAGAAACAAATGCCATACAGTTTGAATGTAGAAGATAAGCTTTGATACTTTCTGTATTTGCTAATTGCATCTCTAAATTAAGATCTGCTAACTTCATCCCTAAATTTTTCAATTCAAAGGCAATAGTTTCTAAAGTGCCGGAGCCAGGCTCTCTTAAAATGATTGGAATAGTTTTTAATTCTTCCAATTTAATTGAACTTTTATTTGCTAGAGGATGATGCGCACTTGTCACCAAAACAATTTTATCTTTTATAAATGGACTGTATTGGAAAGATTTACTTTTAGAAAGCCCTTCAATCATCCCTAAGTCTATTTTATGCTCACGTAGTAACTGTTCAATTACTTCAGTATTATGAATACTCAACTGTATTTTGATGTCCTTAAATTGCTGATGAAAAGCAGCTAATAATGCTGGAAGTACATATTGTGCAATGGTTGTACTTGCTCCAATCCTAAAAATACCTTCATGTTTTTGGTTCAACTGATTAATCTCAAATTCTAACTCTCTGTAAACATTAAATATTTTTTCAGTGTATTTAAGAAGCGTGATTCCGCCACTGGTTAGTTTAATTTTAGTTCCGTTCCTGTCAAATAACTTGGTGTTTAATTGCTGTTCAATCTCTTTAATATGTTTACTCACAGCTGGCTGAGTAATATTTAACTCATTCGCAGCTTTTGTAAAACTTAATCTTTTAGCAACAGTATCAAAAACTTTTAACCTGAAATCAAACATTATTGTATCAATAGAATAATTTTAATTTGAATGAGAGTATTGGTAAAATAAAATTAAGGGTAGTTATATTCTGAGCGAAGTGTAATTCATCATTATTTAATTTTTTAAAGCTTTTGCTCCAATTCAACGATAATTTCATTTCTACGATTAAAAGCTTCAAAAGGAGGGTTATAACCTAAAAAGTAATACTTGTTAGTATAAGCTATACCTTCTGTATCTAGTGCTGCTTTTAATTGTTCTTTATGTTTTGCTATAGATTCATCATCTGCCCAACTGCCAAAAGTAATTGCTGCAACGGTTTTTGCAGGCTCTTCTTTAAATTCAATTTGAGATTGGTTTGGTTGAGGTAGCGTTTCTTTATTAAATTTCTTTGGAACCATGAACATCATGGTCATCGAGTCTTCTAAAGACATT
>JBBSRF010000061.1:0-11321 GCA_038243335.1 Sphingobacteriales bacterium | reverse complement strand
TAGATAAAGCTGAAATAGAACAATTGTCGTTTTTCTGATGCCTAGTTTTGAGAATGTACAAAAAATAGATTTTAACTAATTGATTAATAAATAGATAAAAAAATAAAAAGTCCGATATTGATTTTTATCGGACATTAATGAATCTAAATACTAAATAATTTATACAAAATACTAGAAATATGTATAATCAACCAATGTTAAGAGACGATGCTTTAAAAGGCAAAACTATTGTGGTAACTGGTGGCGGAACTGGGCTTGGCAAAGCGATGGGCACTTATTTTTTAAAATTAGGCGCCAATTTAGTGATCACTAGTAGAAAACTGGAAGTCTTAGAAAAAACTGCTGCAGAAATGGCATCAGAAACTGGAGGGCAAGTATTAGCTGTACAATGCGATGTTAGAGATTATGCGCAAGTAGAACATGTTCTTGCCAAAACTATTGAAAGATTTGGTCAAGTTGATGGATTGGTAAACAATGCTGCTGGTAACTTTATTTCACCAACTGAGCGTTTATCTGCCAATGCGTTTTCAAGTATTATTGATATCGTTTTAAAAGGATCGGTGAATTGCACCTTAGCTTTTGGCAAACATTGGATTAAAGAAAAACAACCCGCTAGTATTTTAAATATTGTGACCACTTATGCCTTTACTGGCTCGGCTTATGTTGTTCCATCTGCATGTGCAAAAGGTGGTGTATTAGCAATGACAAGGTCATTAGCCGTAGAATGGGGAAAGTATGGTATTAGAACAAATGCAATTGCTCCCGGACCATTCCCTACCAAGGGTGCTTGGGATAGATTATTACCTGGAGATTTAGCAGAAAAATTTGACTTCAAAAAACGTGTTCCCTTAAAACGTGTAGGCGAAAATCAAGAATTGGCTAATTTAGCTGCATTTTTAATCAGTGATTTTGCTGGATACATTAATGGAGAGGTAATTACCATTGATGGTGGGGAATGGCTACAAGGCGCAGGACAAATGAATGGTTTAGAAGCTATCCCTACAGAAATGTGGGACATGCTAGAGCAAATGACCAGATCTGCAAAAGGAAGTTAAACCTTAAAGACAACCTCAGTAGCACTGAAACCAAATTTCTCTTTTCGAGCATCCATAAATGTTCTAACTTGTGGATGCTTGCTGATTACTTTATGAATATAATGTCTTAAAGTGCCATTGCCAACACCATGTATAAAAACAATGGATGGTAATTGGTGCACAATAGCTGCATCCAACATTTGTTGAAAATGAGACAATTGAATATTTATAATTTCTGATTGTGCTAAAAACTGATAATCATCTCTTAGCATTTCTATATGTAGATCTACCTCTTTTGCTGGCTTGGCGATTACAGGTTGTAAACTTTCGCCTTTAAAGAAGCTTTCTTTCAACTTTTGCGCATCTATTAATGGTACAGGTTCATCTAATTGAATAACCCAAGCATATCGATTTAATCCAGGCACTTCTTTTTTAGCTCCACTAAAATCCTTTGCTCTAAACTTTTTAACCAAATTTAGCGGGCTCTTTGGTTTAACATTTGTCGTCGTAAAACTTAAAACTTGGAAAATAAATTCTGGCCAAATCTCTATATCCGCAAGATTAGCACTATAGATTTGAGAATTGGTTTTAGCTTGGATCACACTTGCAAACTCACCTTTATAAACTCCTTTTTTATCTGATGTTAAGGTTAATAACAATTGGTAAGAAGTTTTATTTAACAATGTAAAATGAACTACAGAACTCGCTTTGTGGTCTTCTACTACAGCTAAGAAAATCCCAATTTCATCAAATTCTTCATTAGAAATTAGTATTTGAAGATTTTCACCTTTTACTACAGGACTGGTGCTATGCCCATGAACATGAGTTAAATTTCCAATTGATGCGGGTATTTCAAAACCATCAGTATCTGTAACACCTAAAGTTTGGCTATCAATTAATCTTGTAATATATCCTTCTCTTTTTTCGTCTACAAAACGAACAAAATCACCAAGTTTAAAATTCATTGTTAATTGAGTTAATAATTAAAACGCTAAGTTAATGCTTTAAATTAACGTACAATCAACATATTACGTACTTGCTGTAATTCTCCGTTTTGTAAACGAGCATAATACACTCCTGCTGGATAATTTCTATTCTCAAATGTGATGCTATAATTTCCCTCTGGCTTAATCTCATCAACAAGTGTGGTAATTAATTTACCCATAGTATTAAAAACCTGAATGAGCAAGTGACCTCCTTTTGAAACGTATTTGATATTTGTACTGCTACTAAATGGATTTGGATAATTTGATATTAAATTTTTTCCACTATCATGATTAGCATCTGAAGTTTTTGTAGACATACAATTAGTTCCAGATTTAATAATAGGTAAAGACTGGAAATTTTTTAACATCACTGCATCTAAAGTGCTTTTATCAACACAAAACCATTTCTCCAATAATGTCGCATAAACAGATCTGAAATCGTATTGCATAGGAATATTATCATTAACGGAAGTACTTGTACTTATTATTGGATTAGTACCTAAAACTCCTCCTTGAATAGCATCCCCAAATATAATAATTGGTGCAGCTGCTCCATGATCTGTTCCACCACCAGCATTAGATTTAATACGTCTTCCAAATTCTGAGAATGTCATTCCAGCTACTCTTTTAGAAACCTCCATCGTTTTTAAATCATCCATAAAAGCTTTAATGGCATCGCTAACTTTTTGTAGCAATACAGCATGAGTTCCATTTTCCGTTGCTCCAGCATTTACCTGATTAGCGTGGGTATCAAAAGAACCTATATTTACCATATACATTCTGGTTTTTAAACCTCCACCTATTAAACGTGCCACAACTTTTAACTGGTCTGCAAGCGCATTACCGGCTGGATAGGTGGTTTGAACTTTAACTTTATTTGCAGCTTCTTTAATCACATTAGCGTACTGTTGTGTTTGTTGCGAAACTTGTCTGATATAGGTTAATTCTTTACCTGCATTTGTATTTGGAGCAGGCGATTGTATACCATTTAATAAATTATAAAAGTTAACAGGATCTGAAATTGCCATACCCATATTTAATGTTGGGCCTTGAAAAGCTGGCGATAAAAAGGAGCCAATTTGAATAGCCAAAGGATGGGGCATTACAGCGTTTGGATAGCCAACAGGAAAGTTTGAGTATTCTTGACTCAAATATCTTCCAGCCCAACCTGTATTTAAAACTTGATTTGATTCTGAAGCAGTTTCCCAAATATCTGTAGCTCTAAAATGGCTAAAATTTGGAGTAGGATACCCGACAGATTGAATAACTTGAACCTTGCCGTCTTGATATAAATCTCCTAAACCAGTCATCTTAGGGTGAATACCTGTATTGAACTTGCCGAGTTTAATAATTTTGTTTTGAGGCAGAATAATATTAGGCCGAGCCAAAGCTAGATTGTCATAATTATCCAGTGGAATTACCATATTTAAACCATCGTTTCCGCCATTTAATTGAATAATAACCAAAACGTGATCTGTTTCTTCATTAGCTGCTGTTATAGCTGATAACAAACTTGAAGAACCAAATGCTTTTAATGAAAACCCACTAATTAATGATGGCAGTAAAACTCCAGCTGGGAGTGTTTTTCCTAAAAAATCTCTCCTTTTCATGATAATTGATACTCCTCCAAATTCATTACATATTTATAAAATTCTTTTAATCTTGTTAAAACAATATTCTTTTTTGCAGTATCATTAGGATTAGTTTTATAATCGTTCCAGGCTTGTGTCCAATAGTTATTAGTTACTTGATTACTCAGTAATATACTTTTAAGAAAATTTCTTACGTCTAAACTTACTTCTATAGTATAAAGATGTGCGATTACATCGTTAACTAATTGGTCTGGATCATCTGGTTTTTTAAACCCAGCTGTGTAGCTTAATGGATCTATTACAATTTTTTTACTATTTCTTGTGTAGCCATTTGCTATAAAACGATCGGTAAATGCATTTCTTTTAGGTAAAGTATCCGAGTTTATCCAAAGCTCATAGTATTGCGGTTCTTGATAATAAGCTGGCCATCCGGATACATTTGGTGGATCTCCAATATTTTGTTGGATAGTTTGTGCTTGTCCTCTCAAATAATCATACATGTAATAAAGGTTAATATAATCTAATCCTTCTGGGAAGACAATTTCAAATTCTCTACACATTCCAACAACCAGATCTATTGGAGATTTGATATTACAAGAACGATTTTGAGTTAAGTAGAAATGACTGCTTGTAAACAACGCTTTAAGAACTGGTTTAATTTGATAATTATTATTCCTAAATACTTCTGCCAATGGTGCAATTACATTTGCTTCTGTAGATGCATTAATTTCATAATAAACAAAAAATCGATATAATCTTCGACAGATATATAAACTCAATTCATTTTGAGCAAAAAGCATATCCATCAGATCATCCACTTCTTTAGCTCCATCTGCTAATGTTCTACCTTTAATTAATTTATTATTATAAAAGGCAGAAAATTGTTTGTCTGTAGCATCATGTCTTGATGCATTAAATGTAGAAGTAATATTTGTGGCATCTAGCTGAAACCCTGTTAACAACCTTGCTGCAGTTTTTACATCTGCTTCTGTATATTTTGAATTTGGCCCTTTACCCATTGTAAAAAGCTCTTGTAATTCTCTTGCGTAATTTTCATCTGGTGCAGTTTTACTACTCGCGTAACCATTCAAATAACGTAGCATTGCAGGATCAATGGTAATTTGCTTAACCAATTCCTTAAAATTGCCAAAAGCCATTGTTCTCAATAAATTATTATGCTTATAAATATATCGACTATCACTAACTGTTGCAGTTTGTGTGGCAAAATGATTGTGCCAAAAAAGAACCATTTTTTCTCTTAGTGATACTTGCTGTGTTAACATTTGACCCGTCCACCATGATTTAAAAGAGCTAACTCTTCGACTATTAATGGTTCCATCTCCGTATGGAGCACTTACCCAAATACCACCAGGCGGCACTGTGGCATCAACCACCGTAGCATCGTTATAATTGTTTATTGGAGGAGAAGGTATTGGCAAATCTTGTAGCAGATAGTCTATTACAAAGTTTAAAGGTTTCCCAGAAAGAGAGGATATATCTGCTCTTTTGACGCCAAATAAACACCTTTTAAGCAAATGAGTTAATTCCTTTGACCCAAATTCACCTTTGTAAACATCAATAGCCATCTTTTATATTTATATATTAGATTAAATCTAACTAAATAATTAATAGCATCTAACATAATGTAATATATTTATTCTTATTTAAATTTTATTACCACTTAATTAAAGCACTAGCCCAAGTAAACCCAGATCCGAATGCAGCAAGACAAACTATATCTCCCTCTTTAATTTTCCCCGCTTCCCATGCTTCACATAAAGCTATGGGTACCGAAGCAGCTGTGGTATTACCATATTTTTGAATATTATTAAAAACTTGTTCATCTTTTAAACCCAGTAGCTGTTGCACATATTGGCTTATACGTAGGTTTGCCTGATGAGGAACCAATAAATCAATATCCTTTTCTGTTAGATTATTCGCATTTAAAGCTTCCTTAATTACTTCTGGAAACTTAACTACTGCTTTTTTAAATACAGCAGGTCCATCCATGTAAGGTAAGGCTGCTCCACTTTCCAATTGCTCTTTTGTCATGTATAAACCTCCCAATTCTTTATCCGGATATCCCGGATTTTCTGGCAACCATTTATTGGCTGCAGCGCCAGGATAATACATTGCCAAAATTTCTGCATTAGCACCATCACTATGCAAATGCGTACTTAATATACCATGTCCTTCTTTATTAGTAGGCTGTAAAACTACTGCTCCTGCACCATCTCCAAAAATTACTGAAACATTTCTGCTTCTTGTTTCAAAGTCCATTGCGAATGAATGCTTTTCGCTACCGACCACTAAAATATTTTTATACATTCCAGTTTTAATAAATTGATCAGCTACAGATAATGCATATAAAAAACCCGAACATTGGTTTCGAACATCCAAAGCTCCAACATCTTTCATCTTCATTTCTCGCTGCAATAACACACCACAACCTGGAAAATAGTAATCTGGACTTAGCGTAGCAAAAATGATAAAATCGATATCTTGTGCAGTAATTCCTGCTCTATCAATGGCAATTTTTGCTGCCTCTACTCCCATCGTTGTGGTAGTTTCTCCTAATCTATCTGCAAAGCGACGTTCTTTAATTCCTGTTCTTTCTTGGATCCAATTATCATTTGTATCCATAAAGCGAGATAAATCATCATTTGTATAAATATTTTTAGGAACGTAATAGCCAATTCCGGCAATTTTTGAACTTTGCATTTGATTTAATTAGATTATTTATTACAAATTTTAATCAAAATTTACTGAATATCAATATTATTTCGAAAATAGCTTATTTTTGTAGCATGTCTACAGAAATAAAGGAAGAAACATTTACGCTAGAAGAAATTTTAACTTCTTTAAAAACAGTAAACCAACTGATTTTATGGAATGATGACATTAATACCTTTGAACATGTAATTTGGTGTATGATGAAATACTTGGATTACAGCGAATCTCAAGCAGAAAAAATTGCATGGGAAGTACATAATAAAGGTAAATGTGCCGTTTTAGAAGGTTCATTTAACGAAATGGAAATTTATCGTAAAATTTTAAAACAAGAAGGTTTAAAAGTTTCTGTCAATTAAGTTAATTGTTTTAAAAGTGATATAAATTCTTCTTGAATTGCCTTCGTTTTATCTTTAGCATACCAACCATGAAGTTTTTCAGCAATTACTTCCATATCGGCACTTTCCTTCTTCCAATTTATAAGTAAGTCTTGCGAAATCTTTGGCCTTGGACCCCATTTAGGTAAAACTAAGTTTCCTTCTTCATCTAAAATTAATAATACAGGGATTGCCCTACCGCCATTCGTAAGATGAGCATCTATTAATGGCAAATTTTGATCTCTCAAAACTAATCTTAACTCAAATTTATCTTTTGCAGCTAATACTACTTTCTCAATTACTGGCACTATTTGAGATGCATCACCACACCACCCTTCAGTAATTACTAAAAACTTATATTTGCCTTTTACATTTGCAATTATTTCTAATAATTCCTCGTTTAATATAGTTGTTTTCTCAACCCTATTCATTCTTTGAACATTCATCTTTGTATAATGAAGCATTTCCTCAGAATGATCTTCGCTCGTTGTTTTACCTTGAGATAAGAGATTACTTACTTTTTCTTTATAAGTGGTATAATCCAATCCTTCGTTTTTAAAAAAATTATTGTAGTTAGACATATAATAGATGTAATAAAATGGTTATTTCTCGCATTATTAATACCTTAAAACCCTATTTTTTTCTTTTATTAGAAAGAGAAAAACTAAAGATTAAAATGAAAATATTACAAGTAAAGTTCTATTTTTAATCTCAATTATTTATGTAATAACTGTAAAAAAAATTCACAAAATTTATAGGTTATTAATTTTATAAAGATAATAACTTTGAATGTGTAAGTAAACTTCAATTAATAGCTACCAATATGTGATTTAAAAAAGAATTGGTGCTTTGCTATAAACCTTAAAGCTCCGTATCTTGCGCTAATGAATACTGATAATCCTTGGAAAACTTTGTCTAGCTTAGAAATTTATGATAACAGTTGGATTTCTCTAACAGAACATCAAGTTATAAATCCAAATGATGGGGAAGGAATTTATGGAGAAGTTCACTTTAAAAATTTCGCAATTGGAATACTACCTTTAGATGAAGATTACAATACTTGGATTGTTGGTCAATATCGTTTTCCAATTAAAGCTTACAGCTGGGAAATAATTGAGGGTGGCGGACCATTAAACGTTTGCCCCATTGAAAGTGCAAAACGAGAATTAGCAGAGGAAAGTGGAATAATTGCTAGTCGATTTACAGAAATTCAGCGCATGCATTTATCAAATTCGGTAAGTGATGAGTTGGCAATTATTTACTTGGCGCAAGATTTAGAAATGGGCCAATCATCCCCAGAAGAAACTGAAGAATTAGTTATTCGTAAAATTCATTTTAATGAGGCTTATCAAATGGTAATGGAGGGCACAATTACTGATAGCATTAGTGTAGCAGCAATTTTAAAAGTTAAAATATTAATAGACAACAAAAAAATTTAAATGAGATGAGCAAATTGTTAGGCTATATATTCACTCCATTATTCTATTTCTTATTTTTTGGTTTTTTATGCGTCTTTCAGCCAATACAATGGATATGCTTCAAATTTTTCGGCTATAAGGCGCATAAGGTTTCCGTTGACGTTCTAAATTTTTTTTTAACCTATAGCAATTGGTCATTGTTCAACTCTGTTACTTTTATCAATGATCAAAATTTACAAATCAATCGGCCAATAATTTTTGTTGCAAACCATCAAAGTACTTATGATATCCCTGGTTTAATTTGGTATTTAAGAAAATATCAACCAAAATTTATCTCTAAAATAGAATTAACTAAAAATATTCCTTCTATTTCTTATAACCTAAGAGTTGGCGGTGGTGCAAACATAGATAGGAAAGATAGTAAACAAGCTGTTTCAGAATTGATAAAGCTGGGGCGAAGAATGAAAGAAAACAACTGGAGCGCTATAATATTTGCTGAAGGAACTAGGGCGAAAGATGGCAAATTAAAACCATTTCAAGTTGGGGGTATTGCAACACTTTTAAAAGTAGTACCAGATGCTATGGTGGTACCAATTGCAATAGAAAATTCTTGGAAAATTGTACGATATGGGATGTATCCACTCACAGCTTTCAACCCAATTAGATGGACTATTTTAGCACCTGTTGATCAGAGGGATAAAAACCCTGAGGAAATAGTAAAAGTAGCAGAAAATGCAATTAGAGCAAAATTAAATCAAACTCCTATAACATGAAATTAATTCAATGTATATTAATTGCATTATTAGGCATTAGTAATAATAGTAGCACACAGAATAAAAAATCAGAAAACTCTTTACTTTGGGAAATATCTGGAAATGGTTTACAAAAAGCATCTTATTTATTTGGCACTTATCACTTTGCCGATAAAGGTTTTATTGATACCATGAAAGTTTTAAATGAAAAATTAAATCTGGCAGATGCGGTGGTCGGCGAATTAATAATAGATAAAGCTATGTCTATGAAGTTAACGCCATACATAATGATGAAAGATAATACGTTAGACAGTTTATTAACGCCTAAGGAATTTAAGATGGTTGATGACTATTTAAAAACGATAGGTAAATACGATCTATTAAAAATGAACAAACTGAAGCCAATCATGGTTCATAACTTAATTATGGCTGATCTAGCTCCGAAAACTTTTACTGCAACTAATCCTCCTATTGATCAATATATTCAAGATTATGGAAAAGCTAACCATAAGGAAGTTTTTGGCTTAGAAACAGTAGAAGACCAAGCTAAAATTCTTTTTGGAAGTAATATAATTAGTCAAAAAGAAATGTTGATTAAAAGTGTTAAGGAAATAAAAAAAATAAGAAGAGAAAATATACAACTATATCAATCATACATTGCTCAGAACTTAAAAGAGTTAGAAAAAATGTTAGCGAGCTCTAAAGATTTCACATCAGATGAAATGGACGACTTGCTTAAAAACCGCAATAAAAAATGGCTATCGAAATTACCAAAAATGATGGAAAAGCAATCTTTGTTTATTGCAGTTGGAGCTGGTCATTTAATAGGGAAAGATGGACTAATTAAAAATTTAAAGGCAAAAGGATATACACTTAACCCGATTACTACAAATTAAATTAAACGTTTTTTCTATCAATCAGTTTAAAAAATTCATCTCTATAAGTATCTCCTATTGGAATAATTTTTTTTGCAATAGTTATCCTGCTACGCTCAATACTTTCTATTTTATCTATAGATATAATATATGACTTATGAACTCTAATAAATTCTCCTTTAGGTAAAGTTTCTTCCATCTTTTTCATATTCTGTAACGTTATTACACGCTCAGTCTTCGTAAAAATAGAAATATAATCTTTCAAACCTTCAATGTAAAGTATATCGTCTAACTCTATTTTTTGAATTTTATTCTCTGTTTTAACAAAAATAAAATCTTGAGCTTGTTGAATTGGAGTAGGAGTAATGATTGCCTGTATTGCAGTTGGCTCTTGGTTTACAGGTAGTGGTTCAGCCTTTTGTAACAGGTTATGCACTTTTTCTACCGCTTTATAAAAACGATCAAAAGCAATCGGTTTTAACAAGTAATCAGACACATTTAAATCGTAACTTTCTAAAGCATATTGAGAGTATGCTGTAGTTAAAATATAATTTGATTTACCGCTGGCAATTTTTAAAAACTGAATACCAGTTAATTCTGGCATTTGTATATCTAAAAATACCAAATCAATACCGCCAGCCTGTACCAACTGTAAGGCTTCAATTGCATTTTCTGTTCGTTTTACAAGTTGTAAAAAAGGAACTTTAGAAATATAATCTTCAATAATATCAAGCGCTAGGGGCTCGTCATCAACGGCAATACATTTTAATATCATAAGTCAAGCATCAATTCTGTAGTGTAATGAGTAGCCGAATTTACAATATTTAATTTATATCGATCAGGATAAAGCAATTGTAGTCTTCGTTCTACATTATTTAATCCAACACCACCCATGGCATCTTTATTAGTTTTATTTTTTTTATTGCTAACACTAAAATGTAGTATTTTTTGGTTAGCAATAATATTAATTTTTATAGGATCATTATGGTCATTAGCCACACCATGTTTAAAGGCATTTTCTACAAAAGAAATTAAAATTAATGGCACTATTTTTTGTCCATCTATTTCACCTTGTATGCTTATTTCTACCGCAGCACCATCTTTAAATCTTAACCTTTGTAACTCTACATAACTATTTAAGTATTCAACTTCTCTACTTAAATCTGCCCAACTGTCATTACTCTCATAAATCATGTAGCGCATAATTTCTGATAACTTTAAAATTGCATCTGCAGTTTTATCTGATTTTTGATAGGCTAATGAATAAATATTATTTAAAGAATTAAACAAAAAGTGAGGATTGAGTTGAGATTTCAAAAACTGTAATTCCATATCTTTCTTTTCTCGTTCCACATTGCGCTGTATTTTATCATTAGAGAACCAGTCTACGGAAAATTTAATGATACAACTACATACTAATATAAAGCCAGATAAGAAAGTTGATTTTATTGCAAATTCATTAACTGATATACTATCTGTAGCTCCATTTTTTCTGATGAATTGAAGTAAGTCTTCTGGGTTTAGTACTGCGATAACTGTTTTAAATAAAACGTTTGC
>JBBSRF010000060.1:0-11330 GCA_038243335.1 Sphingobacteriales bacterium | reverse complement strand
TTTTTTTGCGATAGGCGTTGATATTATTCACCAACCAAAAATAAATTTTTATAAGATTATTATCATGTCATTAAGCAATATTGTTGCTATCTTTATTGGCGTATGGATTTACCATTCTATATACTCCATAGCTTTTGCCTCAGTAATACCTATATTGGTAGCAATCTACATGACTTATAAACCATTAAATAGCTATTATAAGTTTAACTTTTTAAGTATATATAGAATTGGGTTTAATGAAGTGATTTTTTTATGTAAAAGCCAAAAAAGTAAATTATTTCAAACTTAATAGGGTAATATGGTTGTTTGTTTACAATAAATTTAGTTTATAAAATTCTAATACAATAAACAATGCATAATAATTTTATTATTGAATAAGGGTAGTGAAAAATTTGCAAGAAATTAGTAATTTCGAAATACTATTTAAATTCAAAATTAATACTTTTAAATGGAAGTTGAAAAAATTAGTATTGTTTTAGTTTGCGATGATTTTTACGCAATTTTGCTTGCAGCATTCCTTAAATCAGTTGAATTAAACCATTTGAGTGAAGAAGAAGTTGACGTTTATATTGTTGATGATAATATTAATAGATATAATAAGGCTAAGATTATAAAATCGTTAGATTCTAATCGATTAAAACTTAAATGGATAAAAATGGAAGATGCAATTCCAAAGGGAACTATCCTTCCTTTTCTAAATAATGCATATCCAATTAATATCCTAATAAGGTTACTCATTCCATATTTTATACCTAAAACAATAAAAAAGGTCATTTATTTTGATGTAGATATGATCATGTTAGATGATATTAGTAATCTATGGAAAATTGATATTGGTGAATGTGTGGCTGGGGCTACTGAAGATTCACTGGGTGAAAAGCCTAATTATATTAAAAACGGTATTGAAAATTATAAAGAATTAGGGTTAGACGGCAACAAGCCTTATTTAAATTCTGGTATGTTAATAATAAATTCAGAAAAGTGGTTGCAGAATAATATAGCTCAAAAAGCAATTGACGTAATCAAAACAAACAAAAAGTATGCAAAGTTAAGTGACCAATATGCTTTAAATATTGTGTTATTTGATAAATGGTTTAAAATAGACAGAAAATGGAATTGTTTTTCCATAAGTACATCTACAAATCCAAGCTTGGTTCATTATTTTTATAGAAAACCAATCTATAAAGAATATTCATATAATTATAAAGAGGAATTTTACTACTACTTAAATTTAACTGAATGGAAAAATTTTAAGCCTATCGGTAAATCAGGTCATTACTTAAAAAAAGTTAAAAATACCTATCAAAAGTTAAAGATTTTTTTTAAAGTTTAGAACCAAATACGAAATAGTATAGGCTAATAATTATTCTTCAACTTTAAATCCGCTTATTGTAGTGAAGTTTATGTGAATATGTTTAAATTTTATATATATTCTATTCTATTTTTTTTAAAATTCCTCATATCAATAAACATTCATTTATATATTATTTAAGAAGTTTTCATATTTATACAATTTTTACTTTATCTAAGATATATTACATGTCTATTGCGAATAAGTATAGTTTTGGATTTAAGTTATAGATGTTACCTAAGCAAAATATTTAGTACTTACTTAATACTTCTAATTCTAATTTACCTCACTTAGAAAGTTGATTCTATTTTTATTTTTTTTTAGAAATTGTCTAATACAATAATACAAATCCATAAATATGGCAACGGGATAATTTATATTTACTTTAAATAAATTTGAAATCTAAAATCCAGAAGCACCAATGCCTTGCAAAAGTGAGGTGAAGCTAGTTAAATTTTGAACAGCAGCTGATTGACTAGCAGCATATTTATTGTTTACTTCCTTTGTGATCTTTGTATCACTCATGTTATTGATCATGTTTGTAATGGAACCTTCATAACCTCTACTTAAAGTGAAACCTAGATTGTTATAATATTGCAAGGTTCCCCCAATATTATATAAGTCTAAAATTTGTCCTTCCCAATCTTTAGAGGTATTCATTTGCCCTACGGTATTGTTATATACCTTCGCATTGGCAACTGTTGTTTTGCCTGCAATAATATATCTATCAAATCCTTGCAATTCGAAACCACTGTATTTTCTGGTATTATAACAGATATTATTATAAATCTCATTTGTGGCCGGGGTGGTTCCTCTAGAGTATAACCACATTCTAATTGCGTTACCCTGATAATTGGTGAGTTTATTGTCATGAAAATCTCCATTTCCTTGCATATAAAATATACCGTTATGGTTATTGTTATTGCTATTCACGTTGTCTACAATATTATGATGAATGTTATAATCTTGCACATTTGTAAATGTACATACACTTCCAACACCTGAAGAATTTTTAAAAATATTATAAGCTATCTCCACATTTTTAAAGAAACCACTATCCTCACCCGAATCTTTGGATAAATTTCCCCCAAAAACAATAGAACCCGTGTTTTCAAAAACACAGTTTAAAATTTTAAAATTATCCGTTCTCGTTTCAGCAGTACCGTAGTATTTAAAACCTGCACCATTGCTGTTCTCTCCAGCAATACAATAATCTCCAACATTTTTAAAACTCAATTGGTTTAAGACAACACCTGTCATTGTTCCAAACATTTTTATGGCTCGGAATTTTATGTTTTGAAATAAGAAACCATAAATAATCTCGGATTCACCATTACCCGAAATGTTGATATAGTTCACATTTTCTGTTTCCATACCTTCAGTAATAACTACTTGACCTGAATTTTTTATAATTATTGGGTTTGAAGCTGTTGCAATTATATTTTTGATATAAATGCCTTTATAAGTTCCTGCCTTTATTTTAATTAAATTAACTTTAGTCAAGTCTAATGATTTGCCATCTATTGTTAAATAACCAGATCCTGTACCTATCTCATAAAATAAATCTTTTTCAATAGGAATAACAGGAGGTGTTACTATTGTTTGTGTTTTATCTTCAATAGACGGCAGCTTTTCTTTACATGCTGAAAATATAACGATAAGTAAACATAGCATTAAATATATTTTTATGTTTTTGCGCATTAATAATTGATGTTTGTTAAACTACGTCTTTAATTATTTTTCTAGACTTACTTAGCTGGTGCACCAATTCCAGAGAAAAGTGAGGTGAAATTACTTGTATTTTGAACAGCAGCGGATTGATTAGCCATATATTTATTATTTGTTTCTTTAATAATTTTGGTATCGCTCATGTTGTTAATCATGTTTGTGACGCTACCTCCACCGCCTCTATTTAAACCGAATCCTAGATTGTTATAATAAGCTAAAGTACCACCATAGTTATATAAATCTAACAATTGCCCTTCCCAATCTTTTGACGTATTCATTTGCCCTATCGTATTGTTATACACTTTTGCATTGGCAACAGTTGTTTTTCCAGCAATAATATATCGATCAAATCCTTGCAACTCAAAACCACTGTATTTTCTAGTGTTGTAACAGATGTTATTATATATTTCATTAGTGGCAGGTGTGGATCCTCTAGAATAAAGCCACATTCTAATCGAGTTGCCTTGGTAATTGGTGAGTTTATTGTCATGAAAATCTCCATTTCCTTGCATATAAAATATACCATTGTGGTCGTCATTATTCTGATTAATGTTGTCTACGATATTATGATGAATATCAAAATCTTGAACATTGGAAAATGTACATACACTTCCCACATCTGGTGAATTTTTAAAAATATTATAGGCTATTTCTACATTTTTATAAAATCCACTATCCTCACCTGAATCTTTTGATAAACTTCCTCCGAAAATGATGCGCCCAGTATTTTCAAAAACACAGTTTAAGATTTTAAAATTATCGGTTCTCGTTTCAGCAGTTCCTCTATAGGTGAATTCAGGGCCATTATTTCTCTCCCCGGCGATACAATAATCTCGAACATTTTTAAAACTTAATTTGTTTAAAATAACGCCTGTCATTTTTCCTCCCATTTTTATGGCTCTATAGGAAATATTTTGAAATAAGAAACCATAAGTAATAGCTGGTTCCCCATCACCCGAAATGTTGATATAGTTCACATTATCGGTTTCCATGCCTTCAGTAATGATCACCTGACCAGAATTTTTCACTGCTATTGGACTTGAAGCTGTTGCAATTATATTTTTGATATAAATGCCTTTGTAAGTTCCTGCTTTTATATTAATTAACTTCAATTTTGTCAAATCTAAATACCTTCCATCAATTGTTAAGTATCCAGAACCTACGCCAACAGTTATGGACGTTGCGCCTTGTACAGGAGGAATAATTATTGGCGGTGTAACTACTGGTGGAAAAACGACTGGCGGCGTAACTACAGGTGGGGCAACTACCGGCGGAATTACTACTGGTGGATTAACAATTGGAGGTGTAACCAAAGGTGGAGTACCTTTAATAGTTGTATCTATAGGAGGAGAAATTATAGATGGTGTAAATATAGGAGGTCTGTTGTCATTAGGAACAAAAGGTTGCTGAATTTCCATTACCTCTTTTGTACAAGAATAATTCGCAATAAAGAATAGCAAGATTAATACAGTATGGAGAACATGTAATATGATTTTTCGCATTGATAATATTGGTTAATATTAAGGAGTTGATTTAAAGGTAAATGAATAGATTATACTCAATTTTACTACAATTTAGTTAAATTTTTACTATTATAGTAAAAATAAAAAACAATTTTAGTTTTTAATTGTATAACGATCTATTTCAGCTAATATTTTGATATCCACATCAGTTTCAAATTTTCTAGCAAATAACATTTCAGAGGAAATTAATTGCTCGAAATCTCCAATTAATAAATTTTTTGGCCTAGCTGATTTTGGCGGGAAAAATATATAGCGAAAATTGTCATTAATGGTACTGTTTTTAAAAGGAGAATTCATAATTAAGGTTGATATTAAGAATTCATCACTTCCCCAACAAAATTTTAAAAACGCATGCAACTTTTTACTACTATTAACGGATTGGCAAACATAACTTGCACATTCAGGCGTTATCGTCCACCATGTGCCCTTTGCTCCACCATATATTTTCATTTTAAGGGGAAATGTTCTATTTGGTGTAATCCAGTTTACAATTTTTTCGATAAAATGCTTGCCCTTAAAATTAAAGTCTGTAAAATGATATTTTTTATACCTTTCTTTTGCCTCTAACAACCATATGGATTCTTCATCATAAGAGATAAAATTTTTCCCCGTATTTTTGGCTAGGTGATCGTGTATAATTTGTGTGTTTCTTAAAGGGTAATCTTGTCCACTTAATAAATTGATGAAATCATAATTTTCATCCAAATCTAAAACCTCTTTAACTGAAGTAAGAATTGCGTTTGTTGTACTATAACCACCCCAATTAACCAATGTTCTATTTTTTATAAAGTTAACTTGAGGTAGGTCACTAAGCTCATGAAAGTAAGTTATGTCAACCTTTTTGTCGATATGAATAAAAAAATCTGCCTCAGGGTGTTCAAGTTTCTTGATCAGACGTAACAATTGTGACGGGTTTTTGTGAGCCATGATCAGATGTGCAACACGCATAATTTTTATATTTTTTAGTGGAGAGTTAGTTAAAATTGTTTACTAATATAAATAAATATTTAATTATTATGTAATCAATATTACTGCTCAATTGGTTGTAACAAGCAAACTGTAATATCTTTTGTTTGATATTCTTTTAATAATTTATTTGATTTTAATAATTCTTTTTTTAGACGAGCTATTGGATTATCATTTGTATGATAATACCAATCTGGCTCATCAATTCTATCCCAAATATCTGTTAAGAACATAGTATTGTAAACTATCCAAATTCTCTTATTCTTGGTATTTTTATTCAATTCGTTTTGAACATTATTGTAATACGCTTCATAAGTACTAGCCTGACTTCGAAAATCCGAACCTTCAATTGCTTTATATTTTAAATGGTACATTTTGTTATAAATCCTATAACCAGGTACATCATTCCAATAGATATATACCAAATCACCTTCTTTATACGCATCGTTGATATAAAACAATGCTTCTTTTTGATAAGATTTTTTATGAACGTAGAATAAGTTGGGGTTAAAGGTAAAGGCAAACGATTGTACGATTGGCCCAAGCAACAGCATTAACCCCACAATGATTACTAAACCTGCCGACTGGATACGGTCAGTAAAACCTTCAAAACCCTTTGCTAAAATAATAATGAAAATTGGTGCAATGAAAACCCAAAATCGTTCTGTTAAGGGATAGAGTTCTAGACCAGAGGCGATAAACATCAGGCTAATCCCAATACTTAAGATGATGATTTCATAGACGAATTTTTTAAAGCATATAAAAAAGCCAAAGAATAAAAAACCGATTGGAATAAATGGCATTTTTAAAAGAATGTTAACAATTGAATGGTTAGCTATTCCAAAGAAGTTCCACAATAAGCCTAAAGGGTAATCTAGCATCCGATAAAAATTGATGACAAACCATTTTAAATCGCTTATAGATTTTGGTGGGAAGGGCATAAAATTATGATAGGCACTAAACCAGTAGGCGATCCACTTAGATTCTGCGTGTTGATGTGTAAATAGAAAATAATTAAGCATAAAGCTCATCGCCCAAATACTGGAGGGTATGAAGTTTAAAAAGAATAGATTCCATTTTTGTTGGATGAGATATTTAATACTCAATCCAATTCCTATGCCTGCAAGAATAAAGATAGCCGAATAGGAGAACCATAAAATCAAAGCGCCATAAATTCCCCAAATGATTAAGGAAGATTTTTTTTGATGATCCCTAAATTTGAGCATTACATACAATGATAAAACTGTTCCTAATAATTCTGTAGCATATTGTTTAATTTCTACGGAGTGGTAAATTAGGGCTGGAGATAAGCATAGAATTCCGATGGCTAACAATGAAGACCAATTTTTTAAATAGAACTTTGTTAAAGGAATAAAAATTAGAATAGACAACAAGCCAGAAAGTAGCGGTATAATTCTCAAGGCCATCTCGTTGTTTCCGAAAATGTTTGTGCAGAATTTCACTAAGATTAAAAATCCAATGGGTGCCTTTTGTTGATAATACAGAGGTTTTGAAATTAAGTCTTCAAGATCCATGCTTACAAAACTAGTGGATAGATATACTTCATCCATCCACAAGGACCTGTTATAAAAAAAATGAAATAATCTAAATCCAAAACCTAAACATAAAAGAACAGCTAATACTATATTTTGTTGCTGCTCTGGATAACCGAATTGGGTTTTGTTTAAAAAATTCACTTGCGAAAATATTAAGACTTACAATATCGGATTTTTTAATAATTTTACGTAAAAAGTGATGACTTAAATCAGATGGATTTTAAAAAAGTGAAACTTGTTATTTTCGACGTTGATGGAACATTATATGATCAAAAAAAACTTCGTCATAAAATGTTACTAGCTTTAATAAGTTATTACCTACTCAGACCTTGGAGAGTTAGAGAGCTGTTGATTATCTATCATTTTAGAAAAGAAAGAGAAAAAAGAGCTGGTTTTCAAGGTTGTAACTTGCAAAAAGAACAGTATATTTGGTGTGCAGCGCAAGTGAATTTTCCAATTGACAAAATAAAGTTAGTTGTTGACCAATGGATTTTTAATTTTCCTAACCGATATTTGAAAGAATGTAAGTACCCTGGTATCAATTCTTTTTTTGATTCTTTAATCAATAAAGGTATTTCAATAGCGATTTATTCTGATTATGAATCGAAAATGAAAATGGAAAATATGGGGCTGAACGCTATTTTACAAATAAGTTCAACAGATACAAATATCAACGCAATGAAACCTTTACCGAAAGGTTTACATTATATTTTAAATGAATTTGATATCATCAATACCAATGAATGCCTATATATTGGAGATAGAGATGAAATGGATGGTGAATGTGCGAGACAAGCAGGTATTCCATACCTGATTATTGATAAAAAAAAGGCAAGAAATAATTATTACGAAATACTCTCAACCAAAATGCTTCAGGGAAATTGAGCACTAAAATTTATGTCAAACAAAATTTCATCGACTAATGATTCGGTATTAGTAGACCATCCATCACCACCAACACGGAGAACTGCAAGCCTCAAAGATTATGTGGCTATTGCAAGGCCTGATAATTGGGTAAAAAATTTATTTATGGTGCCTGGAATGCTATTCGCACTATCGATCTTTCATACACCCTTTACTGCTCATCTGATCTTTAAAATCATCATCGGTATTGTTAGTATTTGTTTAATTGCATCTGCTAACTATGTCATCAATGAATATTTGGATGCCAGTTTTGATAAGTATCACCCCTTAAAAAATAAGCGTTCTTCAGTAGTTTCGATGGTGAATCCTAAAATTGTGTATGTTGAATATGCATTGTTAGGAATAATAGGTCTTTTTTTAGCCTCCTTTGTTTCCATAAAATTTTTAGCAGTCGCTGCTTTTTTACTTTTTATGGGGATGATTTACAATGTTAAGCCATTTAGGAGTAAGGATAGAGTATTCTTAGATGTTTTATCTGAGTCTATCAATAACCCCATTCGTTTTGCAGCTGGCTGGTTTATCTTTAGTCCTTCCTTAGGTTTGCCAATTAACAATTGGGATTTAGAATGGATCAATACTTTTCCACCAGTGAGTATTATGATTGCTTATTGGATGGGTGGCGCTTTTTTAATGGCTACAAAGCGTTTTGCTGAGTTCAGGTTGATAGCCGATGCTAAACAAGCCGCTTTATATCGTAAATCCTTTAAGTTTTACACAGAAAATAGCCTATTAGTGTCTATGTTTTTTTATGGAATTACTTGTGCCTTTTTTATGGGGATATTTTTAGTGAAAGATAGAATTGAACTCTTGGTTAGTTTTCCATTTTTTGCACTCTTGTTCTCTTGGTATTTACGTATCGGACTGCTTAATGATTCTCCTGTACAAGGTTCTGAGAAGTTATATACTAGAAAGTGGTTTATGTTATATTTAGTTTTATTTACTACTTTAATATGTATCCTGATGTTTATTGATATTCCATGGTTACATTGGTTTTTAAAAAATGCAAATAATTATTAATAGCCTACCTAGCGAATAGATGAAAAGAGATCATTACGATATAGTTGTTGTAGGAACAGGCTTTGCATCGAGCTTTTTTCTGAAGAAATATTTATCAAAAGCAAAAAGTGACGTACATGTACTCGTTTTAGAAAGAGGACATTACTATCCGCATGCAGAAAGGTTAAAAACCAAGAGAGGCGAGAAATCAGCATTTCAAAAATATGAAGAGCCTTGGGAAAAGGCAATCAACAATTTAAGCATGTATAAGAAATGGCCATTTACCACTGGTTTGGGTGGGTGCTCTAACTGTTGGTGGGGATGTACGCCACGTTTTATGCCCTCAGATTTTAAAATGAAATCATTATATGGCATTGAGCAAGATTGGCCAATTGATTACAACGATTTGGATCAGTATTATGATGAGGCAGAAGAATTAATGTCTATATCTGGCCCTAGCGTAACACCATTCCCTAAAAAAGGCAATTATCCATTGCCTGCGCATGAGTTTAGCTTAGTAGATAAAATTTTACATCAAACTTATGGAAGTAATTATATCAGTCAGCCTACAGCAAGAGCAAGTAGAGGTGTAATTGGCAGGAGTAGATGCATCACTTCTAGCACATGTGATACTTGTCCAGTAAACGCTAAATATACCATAGAAAACTCCAACCTTGGGGTGTATGAAGATGAGCGAGTTGAGCTAATCTATGGCGCACAAGTACACAGTTTAGAAACCGCCAATCACCTGATCAAAAGAGTTTATTTTATGCAGGATGGAAAAGAAATGACAATAGGAGGTGAAGTCATTGTCTTGGGTGCAAATCCATTCTTTAATACTAATATTTTGATGAACTCTGGAGATCAATCTAAATTATTAGGCAAAGGTGTTGGTGAACAATTAGGAATGCAAGTGCTGATTTATTTAGACGGAATGAGTAATGTGGGTGGTAGTACTTGGGTAAATGCGAATGGCTATATGCTTTATGATGGTGCTCATCGAAAAGATTTTGCTGCTTGCTTAATGGAGGTCAGTAACGCACCTTATAACATCCGTTTAGAAAGAGGGAAATATTTAAATATGGCAAGTATTCGTATGCTTTTTGAAGATATTCCACTGGATGTAAATCACATCAAAACAAGTACTAATAAATTGGTGCCCGATGTTCATCATGTAGAAAGATCTGCTTATACCTTAAAAGGGATTGAAAACATGAAGCAGAAAATGCCAGCTATTCTATCCTGTTTACCAGTTGAAAAATTAGAATTTTTACCGCCTTTTCCTAATGAAGGCCATATTATCGGGGGTACCAGAATGAGTAGCCTGCCAGAATTGGGTGTTGTGGATAAACACATGATCCATCATCAATATAGAAATCTATTTGTTTTAGGTGCGGGGTCTTTTACAACCTATAGCGCATCAAATCCTACCCTTACACTTTCTGCGATGTCCTTATTTGCAGCAGATAAAGTATTTTAATTTATGGAGAGAAGAAAGTTTTTGTTATTAGCGGGTGTGGGTACGGGATGTTTGGTTATTCCAGCAGCTGTATATTTTATGAATGGATCAGTTCATCAATACGCTTGTTTGCTGATTGAGAAACAGTTAAAATACTTAAAATTGGAAGATGGAAGTGTAGAGAAATATGTTAACGATTATTTTCAGAATGCTAATGATGCCATATTAAGAATGAAATGGAAAACGATGTATTATTTAAATACAACATGGGAAGAATCTAACACTTTAAAAGATCTAATTAAATACTATCTATTGTCAACAGATTTTTTTATAAATAAAATGGATGAAAGTAAAGTGGTGAATTATTTGGGTTTATACAATCCGTATAAGAGCCCAATTCCCAATCCTTTTGCATACACACTTTACCCACCGAGTGTAGTAAAAGATATATAGTAATACATTTTCATCATAAATCACTTACTGCTAACTTCCATAAGGAGCCTTTGTATCTAAAAGGCTTGAAGTTGATATAGTACTTTTGTGGTTCTGAAATAAATTCAAATTCTTTTTGGTAATTTTCCAGCATTTGCTTTTCTAACCTCTCTTTATCGAAAAAAGTGCATGGATAAGAGGCTTTAATTCCATAAAAAATTGGAGGTACATGTTGAATTGTTATCCTATCTTTTGCTTTATCATTAAAACCAATTAAATCGAACATTAAATATGGTATATGGAAAGACTGAATATGTTTCAACAGCTTGTAAGGATTTTTGATATATTGCAATGAGCTTGATAATAATAACAAATCTGGATTTGGATTTATCAAT
>JBBSRF010000059.1:0-11353 GCA_038243335.1 Sphingobacteriales bacterium | reverse complement strand
TCGTCAATAGCATCATTGATCATCTTTCTGATCACCTTAAGGTTCGAATGTACTGTATTGATATGGTTCGTTAATACTTCCATTAGATACTGCTGAAAATCCCTTATCAATTTGACATTGATCTCATCGAAAAAGAGTTTATCTCTGTTTAAGAATTTTTTCATTTTACGCAGAATGCTATCAAATCTTCTGATCGTACCTATGCTCAATTCACCAGATAAGGCCTTGGTTCTACTGGACATAAATTCAAAAAAGTCGGAAGGTGGATTTCCGATAATCATAGACTTGATGTCGTAAGCAGTTATAAATTTTGATCTAATTTCCATTTCCAGTGAGATTGCCTCCGCCTCTGCCTCTTTCAAAGAAAGAAACCTATTAATTTGTGGTGCATTTTTTGCACCTGGTTTTATCTTTCCAGTCTTACCATTCCAATCGTTTGGATTGATGTATACATCTAAAGCAATGTATTTTGATTTTCTATTTTTTGTTATACGAAGATAGATCGGCACTTGGCCATTCTTATTGATCTTATCTAGTCTTGGATATACTTTTACTGATGCCATAAGCTATATTTGAATATTAATTGTTCAAGTATAAAAAATTGATATTCCAATTTGTAAATACAAAATGTACTAGCATTTCACCGTTATGTGAAGTTGCAATATTCACATTTTGTATGTATTGACCACCGAATTCCACAAAAGTATTGTAGCTTATTTATTACTTAATTGACAAATTAAATATGATAAATATCGATTACTATAAAAAAATTGAGAAAACACTTGTTTGATCAATCCGCTAAGAAATCATATGGTCAATGATTCCGAAATCTCCAGATAAATTAATGTTGATAAAGAAAAATTAAGAAATTGATACTATCTACTTAAACGCTATTATAAATTCTTAATGTTGATCTTAGATTTTTAAAAATTTACATTTTATTTCCTTAATCAATATAATTAATCCCTCTTAGCTGTTTTTCTTTTTCTTAATTTTAATAAAGCAATAAAACTAACAATTGCTAAACTTAGAAAAAGTACATCAATGAATAGAATATCATAGGCTTGTTGTTGATAGGTTTTCCAAAACCAATTATTTCTAATCAGACCATCTAATAAAGGTAATAAAAAGCAAGTTATTACAGATAAAACTATTGTTTGACGGTTAGTAAGTTCTAGATTTTTTCTAATTATAAAGTAAACACTCAAAACTAGCCAAGAATAAAAGTACCAATGGTAAATATATGATTGGCTTGGTTTATCGATAAAAAGCAAAGCAATCATAGTAATTGCAGTTACAGGAAGCATAGTTAAGCTTGATGCTAAAAAAACATTAGCTGACCAGAAATTAAATTTCCTTTTATAACTTGGAACACTAGTTTTATCTCGGGCAACTAACCAAATTAAAATACCCGAAATAATTACAACACATCCTATTAAGCCTAGAACAAAAAACATTACCTTCAGTGGTCTTCCGCCAAAATCACCGAAATGAAGATGGTAAATAACACTTTTTACTTTATCAACATAGGTAGAACTTGCAATGGGAGTTGTTTCTGAAAGTATTTTATTATCTCTTACTCTATAAACCAATTTTCCATTCCCTGAAAAACTAACTGTGGGATCTGGTTTTGCTAATAAAACCACATGCATATTAGAATCTTGATAATTTTTTATTGAAACAGAAGTAATTTTACCATTACGCCATTTTATTTCAGTTTGTGCTACAAGTTGGTTCAAATTAAAATTGGATTTCAATGACTTGTAGGTGTAATCAAATTTGTTTTCATCCGAATACTCTAATTCCTCGTAAAT
Source organism: Sphingobacteriales bacterium (assembly GCA_038243335.1). Classification (GTDB taxonomy): domain Bacteria; phylum Bacteroidota; class Bacteroidia; order Sphingobacteriales; family Sphingobacteriaceae; genus Pedobacter. The sequence goes on along the minus strand of JBBSRF010000059.1, from coordinate 9,539 downwards.
CTCCTTACTATCATTATTATATAAGTATTTTGTATATGGCGTAATTAAAACAGAATTAACAATTAAAACCATACCTGTTATCGCAAATATAAGTTGGAAAGGAAATCCTATTATACCCAATGCGGTATGAAGATCTGTCCAAACTGTTTTCCATTTACTCCATGGTCTGAATACGAAAAAATTTGAGACTATCTTATTCCAATGCAGCATTAATCCCGTTATTAGGGCAAAAAGAAATAGGAAAGAAACAACTCCGGCAAGTAAATATCCAAATGGCGCACCTAAACGTATGGGTACCACGTTAAGTTGAGCAAGAAAGTGCAAACGGTATAAAAACTCGCCCATATCATATGATTCTCGGTAATCTGATTGCTTTTTTTCTGGAAAGTTATAAGTGAAGTTAGCAGAATCATCATTTCCATCTTGACCTCTTTTACTCTTCTTGCTTACTATGGTTGCTGCCTTAGGCTTATGTTTTTGCTTAAGGGTAGTATCATTAGAAGTTGACATGTTAACATAAGTACCCATTCCATGTCTTTGAATTAAGAATTCAAAATCACGTCCCTTTAACTCATGAAGTTTTGATAAGGAATCAATGATTAAATTAAAATCCTTTATAGTTGTTTTTTTGTTTGCGATGTAAGAAGTATTTTTTTGCCATGCAGCAATATCATCTTTAAAAAAAGCAAAAGAGCCAGCAAAGAAAATAACATAAAGTAATGCGCAAATTATAATACCGCTTATCGTATGTGTATGAAAGAAAATATTGTATTTTCTATTGTCCATAATTGTTTTAAAATGAGGTCAAAAATAACATTGAGAATAATAATGTTAGGCCAATATAAAGAAGCCATAATTTCCATACATTATCAGCTATAAATGCCCATAATAAGAGAATAGCCCATAGTAAATAACCAGTTATAAAAGAGGTTACTACAACTGCTTCTCGTGGTAATATTTTGCTTAAAAATAAGTGAAAGCTAAACATAACGGTATAACCACCGATAGTACCTGCTAATATTTTTAAAGTTCTAATCCATGGAGATTTAGTAAGGTGTTTTTTATTTGCAGGCATGTTTTTAAATAAAAATTTCTAGAATAACAAAAAAAACATATAGTAGAATGACTAGTTTTAAGCTTAAATATTTAAATGGCGCAAACATAACAATTAAGCAACCAACACCCATTAAACCAACAATGCTGGCACTAATACCACTCATCCAACCAAAATTAGACACAAAGAAAGCGGTGGCAATTAAAAAAAGAGTAGCTCCTACAATTCTTGATTTTTGAGAATATTTAATCACTTGCAACTGATATTCGGATGCACCTACGTGCTTAACTTGCTTTGAGGTTAAGTACCAAAGCTCAAATGCAATTAATATAATAAAGTATAATGTACTGATCATAAGGTTAATTAAATTAGGCACCACCCAACTAAAGATTGGATGGCACTTAAATCATATTCTAGTTAACTACAAAACTGGTTGTTGAACCCTTCCAACTATCGGTATAATCTTTAGCATTCCATTTACCGATCTCTGGTTTAGAAGATGAGACTTCTATCACATAACGCCCTTTAATTAAGGGAATAAAAGAAATTTTACCCGCAGTATTTGGCTCTAAAGTCTTTACCCAGCCGCCTGGCGACATGATCAATACTTCGCTCTTAACTAAAGCTTCTCCATCTTTCTTAAATTGAAGTTGTATTGGTTGATTGATATGATAAGGTTTTGCTTCAGAAATGATTGATAAAGATAAAGTTGGGGATGAAGAGCCTACTGAAGAACTACCGACAGCAACAGTTACTAAAGATGAAAATTCATACTTAGTAGTACCACCTAAATCCTTAGTGCTATGTACAGTAGAAATTTGATAAATACCATCTTCCTCTGGCACAAAAGATGAAGTTAAATGTGTAGAAACATCATTTAAAATTAGCTTAATCTTTTTCTGGCTTGGGCTAATCACCCATACCTCCAATTTTTTAAGATCTGAGTACCATTTATCAACAGAATCTGCTTTGCCTTCTGGATATTCCCCATAAAAAATATTAACTTCATGTGCTTTATTTTTACTTGCTTTTTGATTAGTTTCTATCCAAATTGCATGTGCATTTGCCTGTAAAATATTGCCAAAATAGCTAGCTATAATAACAATTAACGTGATTAATTTTTTCATCTATAATTTAATTTGAGCTTTTGATATTTTGGATAGCTGTGATTACACCACCTTCTACCTTTAACCCTTTGGTAGCTGTTGCATTGCTTGCGTCTATTTTATATACAAAGCTTGTAGCATCTTTAATGTTAACACCGATGTAAGCAGTTTTACCATCTTTAGGGCTATAGTTATTAGTAGTCAAAGATTCAATATCTGCTATTGAAGGCAACCCTGTAACTTTTTTATAAGTTTTATCAACAACATTAACTATTGCAACTGTAGTACCAGTTTCATATGCGCCTTTTTCAGCTTTTGTATTCGAATTAACTACAAAATTATTATTGCCAAGATAAATCCAATCGGTTACATTCATTCCGCCACTTGCGGCTTCTATATCAAAGTAATAAGTTTGATCAAATTCTGTAGTATTGGCTTTAATTCGAGTAATTGCCGATGGTTTCGTAGAGCTTAACGAACCTGCTGTTACAGCAACTGAAGAAGAAAAAGCATATACATCACCATTTTCAACAACTGATAGTCCATCAGTAAAATAACGGCCAATAAAACTAGTTCTTGGGTCTCTTATTACTTTTTCTACTTTCATATCTGCATAGTTGAAAATAGCAATTGATGCTTGATTTGGATAGTTGGTATTAAAGCCACGATCTATCACACCGAAAAATGGAGCAAAAACTTTATCACCTACTTGTTTTAACCAACTGAAATGAGCCAATTCACCATTTCCATTTAGCTCAAGAGTATTTACAGTTCCCTCTGAACTTATCAATAAACTGTTTGTATTTACTTTGTACCAAGTTGAGGTTGGCGATGTTAAATTTCTTGATATTTTAAACATTAAAATATCGTCTTTAACTGGAGCGAAAGCTTGAACAGTCTCAGATTGGAAATTACTCAGTTTATTGAGTTTACCATCTTTAATATTATACGTAGTAACAGCACCAGGATTTCCTTGTCCATAAAGCATACTGAAAAATTTGTTATTAGCTGTAACGTAATAACGATAGGTTCCATCTTGTTCTACTCCATTTCCTTTGGTAGAAATTGCACCTGTTTCTAGGCTACTAGTAGTTAATAAATAATCTGCAACTCCTGTTGATGCTGCTGGTGTTACTGCAAGAATATAATTTCCTGGATTGTCGGGAATATCTGGACCAACGTTATTTTTCGAACAAGAAGTAAAAATAGTGGCAGCAATTAGTGCCATTACTGATGTAGATTTAAGATTCATGATATTTAAAATTTAAAATTTGTTAATGAAATAGCGAAAGTTGACATAGAAGCCACGTCCTGGCTTTTGAAGACTAAAATTGTCGTATAATAATGTGTTTGAAATGTTTCTAGCTTCTAAGCCAATATTATAACGACCATTAAATAAACTATAGACTGCATTTAAATCGTGACTTAATTGCTTTGGGACATTCAACTTATCTCCACCACGACTTGGCCAATACAGATAAAACTTATTTACATATAATAAGTTATAGCCTAGGTTAAGACTATTCCGTTTTCTACCCAAATCCCTGATAATGACAGATACATCAGCATTACCATACATAAATGGAATATTGGGCATTTGATCCAAATAAACAGGGCTTACACCATTATAACCTGGTTCATATTTCTGCATATTTTGCAGATACTGATAAGTAAAAGTTGCTCCTGCAGAAAACCAATTTCTATGAGAGTAACGTATTTCTCCATCTCCGCCAATGGTTTTAACACCATCTCGATTATCAGCAACTAATTTTGATTGGTTATTGTTTAATCGATTGTAAATAAAGTTTTTTGAATAGCGATAGATGGCGTTACCATTTAATATAAACTTATCACCATTGCTGATATTGAAGTTGTAGCTTAAACCTAAATTTAGGTTATCACTTCTCTCTGGTTTTAAATTTGGATTGCCTTCTTGGTTTTCCACGTCACCAAAAAGTTCGGTAGGCTCTGGCATTTTATTAGAAAGTTCATAAGAAGTTTTCAACTGGAGATTTGGAGTAAAGAAATAAGTTCCTGCAATTCCATAACCTGTATTACTTATATTTGATCCTGCATTTGAATTCGATATTAAGTTAAATTGAGTAAAATATTTTCCAAATAAAGATACCGTCCATTTATCTTCAATGTTATAAGTATATCCTAAACCAAGCACATTTTTTTGTGTTTTTCTAGGTTGTTCTATAACATTTGTTACTTGATCAGCTGATTTACGATTATACGTAGAAAATACATTGTTAATGGCTATAGATTGACGATCGCTAATTTTATAATTCACCATTGCTGTAGCTAAACCATTATTATTTCGATATTTAGCAAAGCTTCTAGAGCGTTCGCCATTAGATCCATTTAATTTGTAATTACCAAACCAATCGTAACGAACATTCATTGTGTCAATATTTATTTCAGCACCAAGATTATAATTTGCATTTAGCGTTACATCTAACCCTTTTATTAGGTTATCTTTCTTGTACTTTAACGTTGGCATTAGAATATTCCCTCTACGATGCCACCCTCCAAAAACGGAAACCATTCTTGCTCCTGTCTGAATTTCTTTATAGCTACTTCCAACGGTCATTCCAATTAAAAGTTTATCAGCAAAACTTGTATTCAAAAACCCTACACTACCTATTAAAGTCTCGTTGTGATAAACATCATGAAAACGAGGTAATAAAACTCCAGGCGAATAAGCTCCAGTCTTTATATCTGCCGCATCAACCTTTACCTTATAGTTATTGGATGAATAATTTTGAAACGCACTAATTTGGATAGTTAAACCTTTTTCACTAGTTATTGCACCATTCAGAACACTACGATGTGTATTAAATGAACCGTAAGAATAAGAGGCATCTATATAATTTCGGTTACGATCACCTGTAACGATATTAATTGCTCCACCGAGGGCATCTGATCCTAACCATATTGGCACAACGCCCTTATAAACCTCAATTCTTTCTGCCGCATTAATCGGAATATTATTAATCTGAAAGGAAGAGCCCATCCCATCCATTGGCACCCCGTCATTAAAATATCTAACATGATTACCCGAAAACCCGTTTAATGATAGATTAAAATTAGATCCCACTCCGCCTGATTCACGCACGCGGATACCTGCTACCCTATCAAGTGCACCAGCTAAATCTAATGTGCTATTGTAAAGTTGTTTCGCATCTACAGCTGTAACATTAAATGACTGTCGGTTGCTTTTCTGAACAAGAGTTCGACCAATAACTGTTACACCTTCCATCTCTATCAAAACATCGCTAATGATAAAGTTGACTTCAGTATTTTTACCAGCAGTTACAGAAATTATTTTCTGTTCAGTCTTGTACCCTATACCCGTTACAATTAAAGTATAATTACCTGGAATTATACTTTTAATACTAAAATCACCTCTGTTATTTGAAATAACAGAGAGTGAAGAATTTTGAATTTTTACATTTAAATCAACAGCGACTTCGCCGGATTTTGTCTTCAGTTTACCACTAACTGAACCGAAGTTTTGGGCTTTTGAGAAAATACTACTGGCACATATGATGACCAATAGGAAAATTTGTTTAAATTGCATTTGCTTTTTTAAATTGTCAAGATTTTAAGGGCAAACCTCATTTATTTGAGGGATTAACCGTCCAGTTCGAGCTGGGCGGTTTAATTTTTTTCAAATATATGTTTATTTAGACTAATTACAAATAACTATATTGCACATTAAAATTTAATTATCTTAATTTATATAATTGGATAGCCTAATGGTACTTTAATCCTATTTTTATAGAAATAAAAAAATTGAATATTTTTACTTTATTGAACACGTTATTTCTAAGGAAAAAGACTTAATAGAAAATTAAGCATGTTAAACTATGAGCCTTTTAGAAATATCCAACGATGAAAAATCTCAAAATTGTTCAAAAAAATTCATAAGTTATTACCTTCAAGCATTGGCAATTTATATAGTTTATTATCTTAAAACAATAAATGATTTATTAACGAATAATATCTTCTACAGATAATTGGTTAAATCAAAATATTTCATTATATTCAATTAAATAATGTTTGTTCTTTCAAAACTAGTCAAATCATATCAAAATAACTGGTGCCCAATTCGGTGCCCACACTGAAATGATGATTATATAATTTTCATAACTTGCTCATTTAGTACCGCTTTGATTAATAAGTAATTATCCCAGCGGGATCACATAGATGACTATCAAAACGTATAAAACCCTGCAATCTAACGATTAGCAGGGTTTTTGCTTTTAGGGAATTGCCAAAATTCGCATGTTTTCACAAAACTTTGGTGAGTGATTCGGTGAGTAAGGCAAAAGGTTAAAAATTGACTCACCGAATGGTACTTAACCATTTAGTGAACAGGCTGTTATAAACTGTACATCTTGTATGTTTTTAGATGCAAAGCTATGTTTGCATCGTCATTACTTATTGTTTTTTAATGGCGTTGCAGCTCTCGAACCGAAAATCGGTTCTCGGGTTGTTTAACTAAAATCGTAAGATTATGAAAACCAATTTTAGCCTACTTTTCTATTTGAAAAGACAAAAGAATTATGTGAGTGGAAATGTACCCATCTACATGCGCATTACCGTAGAGGGAAACCGATCAGAAATTGCTACCAATAGGGATTGCGATCCTAATAAATGGAATGCCAAAGGTGGCAGAGCCATCGGTTCCAGAGAAGAAATCAAGATACTTAACACCCATCTTGACCAGTTGCAGAATGCCGTTTATCTTGCCCATCAGTCTATTTATGATCTTGGATTGCCCATAACTGCTGATTTGATCAAATCCAGTTATTTGGGAACGCTTACAAATTCTCATACACTTTTAGAAGCTGTGGAAGATCACAATGCCAAAATGGAACAGCTAGTTGGTAAAGATTATGTTCGTGGTACATTGAACCGTTATAAAGTTTTAGAAAATCACCTCAAAGTTTTCATGCGAATAAAATATAATGTGTTTGATATGGACATCAGAACTATTGACCAAGCTTTCTTAAACGGATTTGACCATTACCTTCGATCTGATAAAAGCTGTGCGAACAACTATGTAGTAAAAAACATTAAAAATCTCGGAAAAATACTTCGTATTTGTATGGAAAATGAATGGATTGACAAATCACCATTTACTGCTTATAAAGGAAAAACGAAGAATGTCGACCGCTTTTATCTGAGCAAAGAAGAATTAGCTCACATCGCAGGAAAAGAGTTTATTTCCGAAAGGTTAAGGCAGGTTAGAGATGTTTTTATATTCTGCTGTTTCACGGGTCTAGCTTATGTAGATGTTTTTCAACTTAAGCATGAAAATATTAAAAATGGAATTGATGGAGAGCGTTGGATTTTCACTAGTAGACAAAAGACTAAAACGAGGTCGTCAGTTCCCCTACTTCCAACAGCAATAAAAATCATAGACAGGTATGCGACCAATAAAGTCTGCCTAAATAAAGGCCTACTCCTACCTGTTCCTAGCAACCAGAAAATGAATGAGTATTTGAAAGAAATAGCTGAACTATGTGGAATAGATAAAAAACTAACTTCACATATTGCCCGCCATACTTTTGCAACAACGGTAACACTTTTGAATGGGGTACCAATAGAAAGCGTTTCAAAAATGCTTGGACATACCAATATTAGGACTACGCAGCACTATGCAAAGATATTAGACATTAAGGTATCAGAAGATATGGCGATTTTGAAAGAAAAACTATTATTTATCTAATACAAAACCCTATTTCAATTACTATTGAAAAAAATAAATATATTGATCCATTGTGAAATTATATTGAAAAAAGTTCGAATATAACTTTTCTTATATGTTCGTCCGCTGAAAACGGCAAATGGGATAATTATTTATTGGGTTGGGATAAATAAATAGATAATAAAGAAACCTTTTTATAGTTTTATCGAATGAAAGGAAGTAAGATCATTATAATTCATATCCTTTGTTGGGCAGTTGTGTTGGGTTACCAATATATGGGCTACCTCTTGAATAAGATAAGTTTTTACGATGCGGCTTTCGGTATATCAATTTCGCTGGTTCAAGTAGTAGAATTCTATATATGTTTTTTATGGGTCTATCCGTCCTATCTTAAACGAGAAAAAATACTCCCATTAATCCTTGGGATAATGGCCGCAATGGTCAGTTTTATCTTACTGAGATACCTTATCGAAGAAGTAGCTTACCTCTACTTATTTGGTATAAATAATTATTCTTCGAATACTACGATTGTGCAATATATTACTGATAACATTTATTATGGCTCTTCTTTTATCGTTTTATCGCTTGCTATTTATAGTGCTCAAAAAAGCTTTAGGAATGAAATATTGAATAAAAAATTAAAGGCAGAGGCAGTTAAAGCAGAACTGGCATTTTTAAAATCGCAGATCAATCCTCATTTTTTATACAACACGTTGAACTATATCTTTGCGCTTGCCATTCCTGTTTCAGATCAGCTTTCAGAGGCAATTCTACGACTATCTGCACTCATGCGATATACCCTATCAGAAAGTCCAAATGGCAAGGTTAAACTAGTTAAGGAAATTGAATACTTGGAAAGTTTTATTGCCTTATTTAGGATGCGCTTTGAGCCTAATTTTTACGTGGACTTTAAAACAGAAGGGTGCAAAGAAACAGATGAAATTGCCGCCCTTATACTGATACCCTTTGTAGAAAATGCATTTAAGCATGGTGTGGTCAATAACGAAGACAAACCAGTAAAAATTTCATTAACTATTAGAAGTCAGCAACTTGTATTTGAGGTAAACAATAAAATTAGTCCTGCTCAAAAAGATAATTCTAGTGGTGTAGGTTTGGTAAATATCCAACGCAGATTAGATCTCATCTACCCAGGCCAGTATAAATTAAGTGTTTCTGCTAATGGAAATTTTTATCAAAGCACTTTGATTATCAATTTATAAACTCATGGTTAAAGCTTTTACCATATTCATCTCAAATAGGGAATAAACTAAAACACATAAAAATGATAAAAAGAATATTCTTTGGTTTAATGGCTATTAGTATCTGCTATGGTTGTACTCCAATAAGAGCGCTTAGATGGCGCCAGCCAGGTTTAAATGATAGTGCAAAATTTGCGAAGAGCGAAATACCAAGCGCAACAGCACCATTCAGATTTACCAGAGCTATAGGACAAATATAATACAAGAAACTGACCAATTATGTAGATTCAATGTTGGCCAACACGAACACCAATGCCTTCTTGATCATCAAAAACGACAGTGTCATCTACGAAAGTTTTGCTGAGAACTTAAATGCTAATACTTTACACCCAAGCTTCTCAGTTGCAAAGTCTTACGTAGGAACCTTGGTGGGCATCGCAATAGACAAAGGCATCATT
>JBBSRF010000058.1:0-11409 GCA_038243335.1 Sphingobacteriales bacterium | reverse complement strand
GAAGCTGCAGAACGGATACCCGAATCACCTCTTTCAATTTCTTGCATAATAATACCATAGGCTGTGTAATCTAAGCCTGCGCCACCGTATTCAACAGGTATTGTTGGTCCAAATGCACCAATCTCCCCTAATCCTTTGATTAAATGCTTCGGAAATTCTGATCTTTGTGCATAATCTTCAATAATAGGGCTAATTTCCTTTTTCACCCAATCTCTTACAGTTGAGCGAATTAAAAGATGCTCTTCAGATAAAAGTTCATCTAATTGATAATAATCTGGTGCTTCGTAAAGGTCTTTTTTAGCTGATTTATTCATGTTTTACACTATATTTGTTTGAGTAAAGTGATAGCCACAAAGTTAATCATTTACTATAATGAGTAGTAAAAACCGTGTAAAAAATTAATTTTACCTTATAATATTGCTTTAAATAATTTAAACCTAATGTTTGTACAAACTGTAGCGCTAAAAGAAGTTAAATTTCATGCTTTTCATGGCTATTATCCTGAAGAAAACCTCATAGGAAATCATTTTTCTGTAGATGTTGAGGTTATTTTTATCCCAAAAGGTAATACCGAAGATATACAGCAAACAATAAATTACGAAGTGATTAATACGATTATTGTTGAAGAGATGAAAAATACACAAAAGCTTTTAGAAACTGTTGTTAAAAATATAATAGATCGTATTATTTCCCATTTTCCCTTTATCATTTCAACAACTGTTGGAATAAAGAAGTTAAATCCACAAATGCCAGGAGAAGTAGGCTGTTCGTTTGTACAATTGAATTATACCACACCAAAATAAAAATGGAATACACTAAAATAACTACTACTATTTTAGCAGAAATTAGAAATGCTATTGGCAATGACAATGTTTTTGTTGATGAAGATTCACTTGCAGCATATGCGCATGATGAGACTGAAGATTTAAAATATTATCCTGAAGTTGTTGTTAAACCTTTAAATACTTCTGATGTTTCAGCTTTGCTTAAAATTTGTAACCAATACAAAGTGCCAGTTACACCACGTGGTGGAGGTACTGGACTTAGTGGTGCCGCATTACCTGTGTTTGGTGGTGTTCTATTGTCAATGGAAAAATTTAAATCCATTATTAATATTGATACTGAAAACTTACAAGCTACTGTTGAACCAGGTGTAATAACTGAAGTTTTTATGAATGAAGTTGCAGAGATGGGATTACTCTATCCGGTAGATCCTAGTAGTAAAGGCTCTTGTTTTATGGGTGGTAATGTTGCGCATGGCTCTGGTGGACCTAGAGTTGTGAAGTATGGGACAATTCGAGAATATATCTTAAATCTAGAAATCGTATTAGCTAATGGTGATGTAATTTGGACTGGTGCTAATACCTTAAAATACGCTTCTGGTTATAATTTAACACAATTAATGATTGGCTCAGAAGGTACTTTAGCAGTGGTCACAAAAATTGTTACTAAGTTAATTCCAGCGGTGAGTCAGAATGTTTTAATGTTAGGCTCTTTTGCAACAAACGAACAAGCTTGTTCAGCAGTTTCTGCAATTTTCAGAGCTGGTATTACACCATCTGCATTAGAATTTATGGAGCGAAAAGGAGTAGAGTGGGTGATGAAATTTGACGATATTAAATTTGATTTGAAAGATGATGTAAATGCATTTTTAATGATTGAATTTGATGGTGATGATTTAGATACCATATTTAAAGATTGTGAAAAAGCTAATATAGTTCTTGAAGAATATGGCTGTATAGATGTTCTATTTGCAGATACGGCACAACAAAAGGAAGATATTTGGAAAATGCGTAGAACGATGGCTGAGTCCGTAAAATCAAATTCTGTTTATAAAGAAGAAGATACAGTTGTGCCTAGAGCCGCTCTTCCACAACTGATGAATGGAATTAAAGAAATTGGTAATAAATATGGCTTCGAGAGTGTTTGTTATGGCCATGCAGGCGATGGTAATCTACATATTAATATCATTAAAGCTGGAATGAGTGATGAAGATTGGAAAAGTAAATTGAAAGATGGTATTGTAGAAATATTTGAATTAACTGCAGCTTTAGGCGGTACAATTTCAGGTGAACATGGAATTGGTTTAGTTCAAAAAGATTATATGCCAATTAAATACAGTGAAATACATTTAAACCTAATGAGAAATATTAAAGCTGTATTTGATCCAAACAGCATTTTAAACCCAGGTAAAATTACTCCTTAATTAATTTTTCATTCTGAGCAACGCAAACAATCTCTTAAGAAAATTAAATTCAGTGAATTAAACTCTTCACTGCGTTTAGATTCGATAGCTATCGAATGATAAAATTTATTGTGAAGGTAATTGTTCAAAACTGATCATTTTTGCTCTTTCTATAGCAGGAATTTGTGTTGGTTTTTTGGCTGAATAGTCAAAAGCTACACATACTGATTTTCCTTTACTGCACACAACTTCCTTTCCATTTACATCTTTAACAATTAAGTAATCTAAATCGAAACTTGTAGTCCCAATTCTCGATGTTTTTACATATATACTTACTTTATCTTCTAAAAATATTGGTGCAATATAATCTATAGCTGCTTGTCCAATAACTACTCCTATTTTTTGCCAATCCCATTTAATAGCATCTTTCCAGTATTTAGACCGAGCAATTTCCATGTAAGTGAAGTAAACTGCATTATTTACATGTCCCATCATATCTAAATCTCCAAAACGCATTTCTATTTTGGTTTTATACTTAAAATCGTCAGTATTATTTATTATTACTGACTTTTTGTCTTTATTTTTTTCTTTTTTACGCCAAAATGTCTTAAAAAACATATTTATTTGATTTGGTATTTAGTTTGAAGATGGACAATTATAGTTTAAAAAATTAAAAAACGGAGGATTAAAAAATGACTTTAGTAAAATTTAACAACAAAACCAGAAACACAGCGCCATACTTTAACAATGTTTTCGACTCTTTGTTTAGCGAAGCATTAGAAAAAAATCAAAGTATAAAAAATGTACCAAATGTAAATATTTATGAAGCTGCTAATGAATACAAAATTGAATTAGCTGCGCCAGGTTTAAATAAAGAAGATTTTAAAATCGACTTAAAAAAAGATAATTTATCTGTTTGGGCGGAGAAAAAATTAGAAAATTTAGATATTCAAAAAGATTATACGCGTAAAGAATTCGAATACAATTCTTTCGCAAGGTCATTTGTTTTGCCAGAAGGAATAGATGTTGATAAAATTAGTGCAGAATATACTAACGGGATTTTATATATCACCATTGGTAAACTAGACGAAGCGAAAAATAAACATAAAGAAATTGTAGTTTCATAATACAATAATTTGATAGTTTTAGGGTTGAAGAGGGTATGTCGAAAGATGTGCCCTTTTCTTTTTCAGATGGATTATATTTTAGCATTTGGCAAATAGTTTAGATAAATGATACATAGAATTGAACCAATGATACAATTGAACTAATTTATTACTTTTGCTATATGGAAAGAGAAATCCTTGATACGAAGAGAAAAGCATTAAAAATAAACTTAAACGAAAAAATTTATGGCACATTTGCAGAAATAGGAGCAGGCCAAGAAGTTGCTCGTAACTTTTTTACTGCTGGGGCTGCAGCTGGTACAGTTGCTAAAACCATGTCTGCTTATGATATGACTTTTAGTGACGCCATTTATGGAGCTGAGGCCTCTGGAAGATATGTAAGTCAGAATAGGCTTTTACGTATGTTAGATCATGAATTTAATTTACTAAACGAACGCTTATCGGGCGAAAAATACGATAATCGTACATTTTTTGCTTTTGCAAATACAGTTACTACTTTAAACTTTAAGCGCACAAACGAACCACATGGTTGGGTTGGAATTTGTTTCCAAACTGAGGCTGGTGATTCGCCAAACGAAATATTTTTTCATGTTCGTTTATTAGATACCGATGTAAATATGCAGCAGCATGTATTAGGTATCATTGGTGTAAATTTAGTTTATGCTGCATTTTACCATCGCCATGAACCAAAAGTTATGATAGAATCTTTAGTAGACAATTTAACCATAGGTTCTGTAGAAATTGATTTAATCTCTGTAAAAGGGCCTGTTTTTGAAGGTGTAAATAACACATTATTAAATCTCTATTTAATTATGAAGGATTTTTCTGCAGCAGCAATTTTTGATCAAGATGGACATCCTCGTCAAGCTAAAGATTTACTGTATAAAAAGGATATCATGATTTTACGTACCAAGTATGGTCAAAAATCTAATCCGAATTTTAATTTATTTAATAAGGCAACTGAGCAATTTACAAGAACAAATAATGTAGAAGCTGGGAATTTAAGCGTAATGATTGAAGTATTGTTAACAAATGTATTAACAGATGAACAAGAAACTCCAGAAGATATCGATTTAGAAACAGTTGCAAAAAGAGCGGAGGAAATGTGCAAAACTGGCAATTTAGTAATTGTTTCTAACTTTACACGTCACAATAGATTAGCGAAATATTTAAGTAGGTGTAAGCCAAAAAGCGTTGGTATTTCTACCAATATCAATAACTTAAAATTTGTATTTAACTCTAATAATTTTGGAGCTAACTATACCAATCAATTATTGGCATATGTAAGTGATATGTTTACTCAAAATGTTAAACTTTTTGCTTACCCATTTTTAGATAAAAAAACAAATACAGTAGTTTCTACTAAAAATATGCCAGTAACGCCTGATGCAAAACCATTATTTGAATTTCTATTATTAAATGGTTATATCACTGATATAAATGACTATAGCGAAGAGGATGTAAAAACTGCTTAATGGAAAAGAAGAAAAATTTTACAGCTGAAAAAAGTAGTTTTCATACAAGAAATAGGCACAATTCTCGTTATGATTTTGATGCGTTAACAACAACTTCAAAAGATTTGTTAGCATTTGTACATGTAAACAAATACGGAGATCAATCAATAGATTTTGCAAATCCAAATGCTGTTAAAAACTTGAATAAAGCTTTATTGAAACATTTTTATCAAATTGATTTCTGGGATATTCCTGAAGGATACCTTTGTCCGCCAATACCTGGTAGAGCTGATTATATGCATTATGTTGCAGATTTATTGGCTTCTTGTAACAACCAAATTATTCCAAAAGGAAGAAAGATTAGAATTTTAGATATTGGCGTGGGTGCAAATTGTGTTTATCCAATTATCGGTCATCAAGAATATGGTTGGTCATTTGTTGGCTCTGAGATTGATCAGGTTGCAATTAAATGTGCTAAGAATATAACTGATGTAAATCCAGTTTTAAAAAATGCAGTTGAGATAAGATTGCAAATAGATAAATCTGCTACTTTTAAAAATATTTTTCATAAAGAAGAACGTTTTGATCTCAGTATTTGTAATCCCCCATTTCACGCTTCAGCAGCAGAAGCATTGGAAGGTTCTCAGAGAAAAAATAGAAATTTAGGAAATAAAGATTATGCTAAGCCTATACTAAATTTTGGTGGTTTGAATAATGAATTATGGACTAAAGGAGGAGAAGTGGAGTTTGTTGGTAAAATGATTTCAGAGAGTAAACCATTTAAAAATCAATGTTTTTGGTTTACAAGTCTAATTTCTAAAAGTGAAAACCTAGATTCAATTTATGCCATGTTAAAAAGAGCAGAAGCTACCAAAATCAGAACAAGCGAAATGAGCACGGGTAATAAAATCACACGTATTGTTGCTTGGACATTCTTAAACGAAAACGAACAACAAGATTGGGTTAAAAGCTGGTAAATCCTTTTGTAATTTTAATTTCTCATGTTAATAAACTGCAAAGGCTGACCAAAATCTTCCCCTCTACACAATGACATAACTTTTTGTAGGTCGTCAATGTTTTTGCTGGTTACGCGAACTTGATCATCCATCATTGAAGCTTGAACTTTAAGTTTACTATCTTTAATTTTAGCTATTATTTTTTTTGCAGCTTCTTTATCAATCCCTTCTTTAATATTAATTTCTTTTCTAATCATATTTCCAGAGGCTGCAAATTCTTTTCCAAAATCCAAACTATTTGGGTCTAAATTTTGTTTCATCATACGAGAGATAATGGAATCGGTAATTGCTTTTAAACGCATATCGTCTTCAGTTACAATAGTAATAGCGTTAGTTTTTTTATCTAATTCTATTGTGCTTTTAGAACCATTAAAGTCATAACGGTTTAAAATCTCTTTTTTTGCATTGTTGATGGCATTATCTAGTGTTTGAGCATCTACTTTGCTAACGATATCGAAAGATGGCATGATTTTAAGTTTAAGTTAAAAAAAAGTAATAGATTTAAGTAAATATATATTCCACTACAAAAAACGAGAAAAAATATATGAAAACCAATAAAAGTAAGTCTCAAAGAAAAAGTATTAAAAAATCGGTTACCAAGCAAATTGAAAAAAGCTTAAAAGAAAGGTTTTTAGATACTGTTAAAAGTTTAGGTCATAATGCGGAATTAATTGCTGATGATGTTGCAAAACTAAGTAAGGAAGCTGCAAAAAAATTGGCTAAAAAGTTTACCGAAGTAAAAATTGCTGTAGAGCATAAAATTGAAGATGTTTCTAAAGCTAAAAAACCTGTTGTTAAAAAAGTTAAATTAGCTAAAAAGGATGCTTCTAAACTGATGAAGAAAGTTGATAAATCAGTTACTAAAGTTGTTAAGAAAGCTATTAAACAACCTAAACCAGTAGCTACAAGTGTTAAGGTTGATCCCATCGTTGTAAAAAAAGCAGTAACATCAGTAAAAAAACCAGTAAAAAAATTAGCTGTTAAAACTACTTCCGTTGCTAAAGACGCTGTTGCTCAAGTTGCTAAAACTACAGCTACTGCAAAAAAGACAGTTGTAAAAGCATTAGGTGATAATGAACCTGCTAAAAAAGCACCAATCAAAAAAGCACCTGTTAAAAAAGTAACAATTAAAAAAACTATTAGCACTACCAAGTAGAAATACTTGAAAATTGTGGTTTAATTTTAATGATAATTAACATTAAATTAACTTTAAAATACCCAGATTTGAAAATCCTCCTTTGGGAGGATTTTTTTGATTGTAATATATGACTAAAGATAAATTTCCATTTTTAAACAGAGAAATAAGTTGGTTATATTTTAACGAACGTGTTTTGCAAGAGGCAGCAGATGAAACAGTTCCATTAATTGAGCGAATTAAGTTTTTATCTATTTTCTCTTCTAACCTGGAGGAATTTTATCGCGTTAGAGTAGCTACAATTAGCCGTTTAGCAAACTTAAATGATAAAGCAAAAGAGTTTTTGGGTTTTAACCCTAAAAAAGTATTAAATGAGATTAAAAATATTGTTGTTAAACACGAGCGTAAATTCGAAATTCTCTTTCAGGATATATTAATAAAAGGTTTAGGTGAAAATAAAATATTTATTTTGAATGACACCCAATTGAATGTTTCTAGAGGTGAGTATGTAAGAAATCATTTTAGGGATAAAATTTTATCAAATTTAGTTCCAATCATGATCGACTTAGATCAACCTTTTCCTGAATTAAAAGATAGACGACTTTATTTCTTTGTTCGTTTAACAAAAATTAGCTCAAAAAAGAACGAAAAGTATGCATTAATAGAATTACCTTTTAACTTACCTCGATTTTTGGTATTGCCAGAAACTAATGGTTTAAAATTTATAATACTTGTAGAAGATATTATTAAATATTGTTTAGATGACATTTTTTATGTTTTTAACTATAACCATATTGAAGCATTTTCTATTCAATTAACTAGAGATGCCGAATTAGATATTGATAAAAATATAAGCGATAAGTTTATTGAAGAACTGAAAACAAGTTTAGATAAACGCAAAAAAGGAAAACCAATGCGCTTGCTTTATGATACGCAAATGCCTTTTGAAATGTTAAGCGTTTTGGTTACAAAAATGAAAATTGAAGCCGAAGGTTTAATACCTGGCAACCGTTATCACCGTTTTGGTGATTTTATTACCTTCCCTAATGTTGGGGGCAAAGAGCTTGAATATACACCTATTGTGCCTTTAAAAGTGCAGGGTTTGCATAGAACAGAGAGTATTTTTAGTAAAATTGCTGATAAAGATTATTTGGTAAACTTACCTTATCAACCTTACGATTATATAATTTTGTTTCTTCGTGAGGCTGCAATAGATCCAAAAGTAACCGAAATTAACATCACACTTTATCGTTTAGCAGAAAATAGTAAGGTAATTAATGCTTTAATCAATGCTGCTAAAAATGGTAAAAAAGTTAATTGCTTGGTCGAACTAAAAGCAAGATTTGATGAAGAAGCGAATATTTTTTGGACTAATAGATTAATGGAAGAGGGTGTTAACGTAAATTATGGTTTAACAGATTATAAGGTTCATTCTAAAATTTGCTTAGTTAAACGCATAGAAAAGAGGAGAGCTGTTTATTACGCTAATCTTGCTACAGGAAATTATAACGAGAAAACAGCAAACATTTATTGTGATCATAGTATTTTTACATCAAATAAAGAAATAACTTCAGATTTATCTAAACTTTTTAGTGCCTTAAACAAACGAACTGTAGCTAAGGGATTTAAGCATCTAATCGTTTCTCCTTTAGAATCTAGAAATAAGATTTACAAATTGATAAATCGTGAAATTACCTTTGCTAAAGATGGTAAACCAGCTTATATGATTTTAAAGGTAAATAGTTTAGCCGATGAGGGTGTTGTTAGAAAATTATACGATGCGAGTAATGCAGGTGTAAAAATCAGATTAATTGTAAGAGGAATTTGTTGTTTAATTCCTGGTATACCAGGATTTAGTGAAAATATTAAGGTGATTAGTATTATTGATAAATTTTTAGAACATGCCAGAGTATTTATTTTTGGTAATAACGGTAAGGAAGAAATGTTTCTATCTTCTGCAGATCTGATGACGCGTAATTTTGAACATAGGGTGGAAGTTGGTTTCCCTGTTTTGGATAATGAAGTGAGACAAGAGATTAAAGATATTATCGACTTTCAATTACAAGACAATTTGAAAGCTAGAGATATAACCAAATTAAATAATAATAAATACCATAGAAATAGATTAAGCACAAAAGTAAGAGCACAGGTGCAAACTTATAATTACCTTAAAACTAAACATCAATAAGATGAGATATGCTGCTATAGATGTGGGCTCAAATGCAGTTCGTTTGTTAATTGCCGATATAACAAAAGGTGATAAAGGATATGGATTTAAAAAGAATACTTTAGTACGTGTCCCATTACGTTTAGGTGATGATGCTTTTTTAGATCATAAACTTTCTCCAAAAAAGATTGATGATTTAATTAAAACCATGTGTGCTTTTAAAAATTTAATGGATGTTTATCAGGTTACCAAGTATTTAGCTTGTGCTACATCTGCTATGCGTGAAGCAGACAATGGAAAAGAAGTAATTAAGAAAATAAAAAAGCTCTCTAATATTGATTTAGAAATTATTGCAGGGGAGCGAGAAGCAAATATTATTTATGCTAATCATATAGAAGAGAACTTAGCACTTAACAAAAGCTATTTATATATTGATGTTGGTGGCGGTAGTACCGAACTTTCTGTTTTTATAAATCAAAAACTTTTTGCCTCTAAATCTTTTAATATTGGTACGATTAGAATTTTGGATAATCAAGATAAACAAGAAACTTGGGATGAAATGCGTGATTGGATTAAAATTTCTACTAAAGGGTTAAAAGAATTAGCAGGAATTGGAACTGGTGGTAACATTAATAAGTTGTTCCGCATGTCTGGAGAAAAAGAAGGTATGCCCTTAAGTTTCTCTAAATTAAATGCTTTATATAATGAGTTGAATTCTTATTCATTAAAGGAGAGAATTACCGTTATGAAGTTGAACCAAGATAGAGCAGATGTAATTATACCAGCTTGTGAAATATATCTAACTTTAATGAAGTGGGCTATTGTTAAACAGATTTATGTACCTAAAGTGGGTATGGTTGATGGTATTATCAATTTATTAATCGAGGAGAATTTGAGTTAAAACGTCACTTCGACTGAAGGAGAAATCTACTAAAGATATCTCCTCGCTATGCTGCGCTAGATATGACTTCTTATTTACTAACTATCGTTCTAAAAGTTAAATTAACTCTAGGCTTCTGAATGGTTTTAGTTGGCGGTAAACGATGCTGCCAATAAGTTTGTGTTTCATCTTTCATTACCAATAAACTACCACTCTCTAAAATTAATGAAACAGTTTCTTTACTTTCTTTATGTTTGAAAGCAAATTTTCGCTCTGCACCAAAACTTAATGATGCAATTGCTCCATTTTTTTTGAGATCAGTTTCTCCATCGCTGTGCCATGCCATACCTTCATTACCATTATGGTACAGGTTTAGTAAACACGAATTATAAGTTTCTCCAGATTTAGCCTCACATAAGAGTTTTAGCGCTAATAACTCTTTACTCCAACTTAAAGCTAGTTTTGTAGTGTTACTATACGTATATTCAAACGGTTTGTCTCCGTACCAAGCCACTTTTCTTTTGGTGATAATTCGTTTGCCGAATATAATTGCTTCATCATTTTTCCAATCAATAGCTGTTAACAAGCTATTGTAATAAAAGTTAGCTTGATCATAAGGTAAAATTTTGCCGTAATAATTTAAAGTTCCATTCTTTGGGAGCCAATTTTTCATACTTAACGGTAAATCATCAAATAAATCCATCAAATAAAATTATATTAAAAGACTTGCAGCAGCTTCATCAACAAACCAAGTAATTTTGCCATCAATAGGGTCAATTAATTGAGATGGATAGGTTTTAAAGTCTTTTTCTTGATCATCAATAACGTGTTTTAAAGCATTAGCTTTATTATCCCCAAAAACTAAGAAAACAACATGATCTGCTTGGTTAATTAGCGGAGCAGTTAAGCTAATGCGATGTGTATTTAATTTCTCTACATATACTGAAGCGACTGTTGCTTTATTGTTTTCTACTAAATCTGTAAACGGAAAAATAGAGGCGGTATGTGCATCAACTCCCATGCCCAAAAGCACTAAATCGAATTCAATTTCAGCTCCTTTGAAATGTTTATCAAGTGATTTTTTATATTCAATAGCGGCATCTTCAGGAGCTAATACTGTATTTACATAGAAGATATGATCCTCTTTAATATTTAATGGATCTAATAAATTGTTTTTTGCCATTAATCCATTGTAATTTTCATCATAAGCTGGTACATTTCGTTCGTCTCCAAAAAAGAAATAAACTTTTTCCCAATCAATTCGATCTCGGCATTCATTTGCTAGATATTGATAAAGGGCCTTTGGCGAATTTCCTCCAGTTAAAACAAAATTGAAACCATCTTTTTCCTCTATAGACATTTCAGCAATTTTAATAATATAGTCTGCTAAATCATGTTTTAGTTCTTCAATTGTTTTATATACAAGTAGATTCATCAATTTTTAT
>JBBSRF010000057.1:0-11499 GCA_038243335.1 Sphingobacteriales bacterium | reverse complement strand
TAAACCATCCATTTCTCTGAGTTTAAAACGTTGTATAAAGCCTGATTTTGTTGTATTCTATTTTTAACTATAAATTTATCCTCCAATTTATTTTCTATAAGGCTTTTGAACTGCTCTGCATCAATTCCTTTATTTAGATTTATTTCTACAGCCGATACATTTATGCTATCTCCTAATAATTCTCTAGCAAAACTTAAAGGTACAATGATTAGGTTATCGAAGTCTTGTTGAACTTCAAATACACCCGAAGGTGAAATATTAAGTACTGTAAAGTCATCTAACGGATTAATTGAGTGCGTAGCGCTGCCTTTCTTTGGCGAGTAAATTTGTAATTGCTCAAAAGGATCAGATGGGTTTACGCCTAAATAAGCTTGTAATGCAGAGCCTACAACAGCATTTGGTCCAGCGGCATTCTCTAATACAAAACTGCCATCAATAACTATACTATCTAAACTCGTATTCTTTAAAAAATCGTCACTAACTCCTTTGATTAAAGCCGGAGATTGCTTTTCAGCATATCGAATAAGTGCATTTTCTGATAGCACTTCTGTATAGGAGAATACCGATTTATTATTCTTTAACTCATTAAAATAAGCGGTGTTTGGGTTAAATGTTTTACCATGAGCTGGCTGAATAATAATTTGTGGCGTAATGGTATTAAACATTTTAAGCACCACTACTTCAAACCCATTAAATACAGAAAGGATAATAATTAATGCTGCGCTACCAATAAAAACACCTAACACAGATATTGCCGAAATGATATTTATTGCATTGGTTGATTTTTTTGCAAAAAGATATCTACGAGCGATGTAAAATGCGGTATTCACTTAGCAAATATAGGCAAGATGTGAGAGGTAAGATGGAAAATATATTTTTTAATCTTATAAAAATCAATTTAACGTATTTCACTTTACACCAAAAAAGGGTTGTTTATCTTTTCAAAGCCTATAGTAGTAGATTGACCATGACCTGGAAACACTTCACAATCATCTGGTAATAAAAATAAGGTTTCTTTTATACTCGTAATCAATTGTTGATGGTTACCACCTGGTAAATCTGTTCTGCCAATACTTTGATAAAATAACACATCACCTCCTATTAAGAAGTTCTCTTCTTTAGCATAAAAACACAAATGTGCTGGCGAATGCCCTGGAGCAAAAACCAATTCTAATGTACTGTTCCCAAAGTATACATTTCCCCTTTCTGACAAAAATATAACTGGCTCTGGAGATAAATCATATTGCATACCCATTTGTGGAGCATAGCTAGCAACAGCTTGTAATACATTTAACTCCCCTTGATGGAATTGAGGTTTTAAGCCCCATTGATCAAACACAAATTTATTACCCAAAACATGGTCGATATGACAGTGCGTGTTTAGCAAAAGCGTTGGTTTTAGATTGCTCTCCTTAATAAAGTTTACCAAATGATTTTGCTCTGCACCATCGTACATTCCTGGATCTATGATTGCACAGGCCCCAGTTTCGTCAAACAAAACATACGTATTTTCCTGATAAGGATTAAAGGTGAATTTTTTTAAACTAATCATATAAATCTAATCAACTAAAAGCAAAATTAACTTTCCAATACTTAAAATGGATATTTCACTTTACTATCTATATATTTTAAGCAAAAAAAGGGTTTTTCTATAAATTTAATGTATTCCATATAGACCAAGAACGTTCAGCTTGTAAATATAACATCTCTAAACCATTTTTTATTTTTGCACCTTGTGCTTTCGCTTTAGTTAAAAATGCTGTTTCATCAGGATTATAAACCAAATCATACGCTAAATGAGTGTGGTCTAAAAACTGATATTGGATTGGCGGAAAAGATTCTAGATTAGGCAACATACCTAATGGCGTAGTGTTGATCAATAATTTATAATCATTTAAAATTTCTTTAGTTATAGCCGAATATAAAATTGCATCTGGAGTTGGATTTCTAACCACAACTAAATATGGAATTTTCAATTGTTTAAGTACATATTTAACTGCTTTTGCAGCTCCACCATTTCCAAAAATTAATGCTTTTTGATGTTGCGATTCTAATAGTGGAGTTAAAGATTCAGCAAAGCCAAAAACATCAGTATTGTATCCCTTTAAAAAAGGAATTTCTCCATTTTGATCTATTGCAATACAATTTACTGCACCGACTTCTTTCGCTGCGCTATCAATTTCATTTAAAAAAGGCATTACACTAAGTTTATGAGGTATGGTTACATTTAAGCCGCATAGCGATGGTTCTCTTTCTATCAAGTCAACCATTTCTCTAGCATCAGCTATGGAATATAGTTCATATTTACAGTTTGAAATTTGTTCTGTTTCAAATTTTTCCGTAAAGTATTTTTTAGAAAAAGAATGTGTTAAAGGAAAGCCAATTAATCCGAATTTTCTCATAGTAAAGTATAGCGTTATTGCAATAGCCTGCTCCAATGCATCGGAGAGTAAAATGACGAAGCAATCTTTCTTGTTAAGAAGATTGCTTCGCTATGCTCGCAATAACGAGTTGTATTTAATTTTATTTATTTAAAAAGTAATCAAAGGTATCGCCTCTTAAGCCTAAACGAATTGTTTCTAGCGGAATAAGTTCTGCAGGCGCAATGTTACCTAAGTTCACATTTGACCCAATTAACTTGATAAACCAGACTTGCTGCTCTTTTAATGGAGCTTCCCAAATAATAGTTTCAGCAGGTATTTGTGTTAAAATCTCATCAACTAGACCTTCTCTAACTTCTCCAGTTCCGCGATAAATCCCTACATTTCCACCCTCACGAGCTTCAGCAATTACTTTCCAAGAACCTGCTTCAATTTCTGCTTTCATTAAGGCGATCCATTTATATGGCGCAAATATTTTAGCAGCGTCTTTAGAACCAACTTCAGAAATTACAGTTACTTGCTCTGATAGTTTACGTATATAGTCACATTTTTGATCATGTTCAATATCCATAGAACCGTCGGATACTTCTGCATATTCCATTCCAAATTCTTCTAAAATTCTACGATAATCGTCAAATTGATTACGGATTGTAAATGCTTCGAATAATGTACCCCCAAAATAAGTTGGTATTCCAGCACTGCGATAAAGTGCTAATTTCTCTTTTAGATTTGGTGTTACATATGAAGTTGCCCAACCTAATTTAACTATATCTGTGTGTACACCAGCAACTTCAATAAAATCTTCTACTTGTCTTAAGCTTAAACCTTTGTCCATTACCATAGTTATTCCACTTTCACGTGGTTTAGCTGTTCGTTCTGGAATATCATTTAATATGTAATTCATCTAAATTTATTATATTTTTAACAGTTTGGTCTCACCTTTGTTTAATAAAACATTGGTTTATATTAGCTACAAATGTTGTAAAAACTCTGCTAATTTTTAAATTTTTATTATAAATACGTATTAGCACTTATTTAATATACTTATTTATCACTTCTGCAATTAGTCCATTATCTTGTAATTGAGGAAGGTATTCGAATAAGATATAATGCTTTTCTGGATCAGTAACCAAAGCTGTTTCTAAATATGCTAATCCTTCATTAATTTGACCTAAAGCAAATAAATATGCTACCATTCTGTAGTACAACTCTGCTGCTTCAGGATTATTTTTAATCCCTTCTGCCATTGTTTCCGAAGCTTCTAATAATTTTCCTTGTTCATATAAAACGGTAGAGAAATCTAGCCAAGCTTCAATATCAACTGGATTATAAGCTAAAACTTTATGATAAGCTGCTACAGATTCTTCAATTTGACCTAGCTTATAATAAGCATCAGCCATGGCAAACCAAAAATCAGGATTTTCTTCATCTAATTCTAAAGCCTTTTTGTAAAAGTGCAGAGATTCAAAAAAACGATCTTCAAAATTTAAGGTAACACCAATACCGAACCAAGCATCTGCCAATTTAGAATCCATTTTTACCGACTTTTTATAGTAAGAACGGGCTTCATCCATTTGCTCTAACTTCTCATAACATTCGCCAATTGCACAATAAGTATCTGCATTTGGTGGTTCGTATTCAAATGTTTGCTTATAAACGTCTATAGCTTCTTGATATTTATCTAATTGCACTAATGCATTACCTTTATTGTAATAAGCGGATGCAAAATTTTCCTTAATCAAAATGGCATAATCGTAGGCGTCAATCGCTTTTTCGAATAGCTCTAATTTATGAAACGAATTGGCTAAATTATACCATGCTGCGTAAGAATATGGGTCTTTATCAATATACTCTTCGTAAAATTGAATGCTCTCTTCTTGTTTATCTAAAATGTCATAGCAAAAGGCCAGTTCATATAAACCGTCCTTATTTTCCATATTTTGTTCCAAGCTTCGCTTGATGTAAACAATTGCTGTTTCATAGTCGTGCATATTTTGATACACATAAGCCATTTGCAATAAAATTTCATCTGTAGTTTCTGCCAAACCTAAAGCTTTTTCAAAATTTTCTAAAGCTTCAATATGGCGATCTAAGTTTTGATATATATTACCACGTAAAACATAAATATCAGCCTCAGAAGCTTCTAACATTTCTGCCTTTTCTAGCGCAGTGAAAGCTTTATCAATCTGATTGGTAAACAACAATAATTGCGCTTGTTTAATTAAAAAAACAGCAGCATAAGGATGCTGATTAAGGGCAAATTCTACTACTTGTATTGCTTTTACTGGATCGTTTTTTTCTATATAATTATCTATGATATACTCAAATGCTTGCGCATCAAAAAAGTATTGATCCTGATTTCGAATCATCTCCTCGTATCTCTCTACAGATTGTTGCGCATCATCATTAAAACCAAATTCAAATTCTTCTTCCATGTACTAAATATTTAAAGAACAAACCCATTAATTTTTAAATACCTTATAAGATTACGTTTTTATAAGATTAGTTATGAAAATAATTTTCAACATAACCCTGTTTCTGCCACTAATTTATTAACAATAAGATGTTTAGCTAAAAATTTGATGTGGATGGTTTGGCATACGAATATGCGTTTTTGATAGTTCTTTTTTAATAATTTACAAAATAACAACTATTAAATTTAAAATTAGTAAAATTCAAGTCACGAAAAAGATAGCTGTTGTTTGATTTTTAATTTAATAATAGGCGGTTTAAAAAAATTTCATAACTAATAATGAGCTTAAATTTCATTTTATAATTTGTATTCGGTTTTATATAAAAAACAACTATCTAACAATTACATTTTATTCCTGCTTTATTTTTTGTTGTTTTGTAACAATGACAATTTTACTGAATTTAATATGAAAACAAATATCAAAGCTGTTTTAGTGCAACTAGGCATAGAAGATATCAATCAAGCTTATAGCACTGGTAACAAATGGGGTAAAACCGCCAGCGAACAGGTTATAGAAAGTCTATCTCCAGTAGATGGGTTAAAAATTGCATCCGTAAAAACAGCATCAACGAAAGATTATGATACTGTTGTTGAAACTGCACAAAAGGCATTTTTAGAATGGCGTAATGTTCCAGCTCCAAAGCGTGGAGAAATGGTTCGTCAGTTTGGCGATGCTTTAAGGGCTAATAAAGAAGCCTTGGGTACTTTGGTTTCTTATGAGATGGGTAAAAGCTTACAAGAAGGTTTAGGTGAAGTACAAGAAATGATAGACATTTGCGATTTTGCAGTTGGGTTATCTCGACAGTTGTATGGATTAACCATGCATAGTGAAAGACCAAGTCACCGGATGTACGAGCAATGGCACGCACTGGGTGTTGTTGGAATTATTTCTGCCTTTAACTTCCCAGTTGCTGTTTGGGCGTGGAATACTGCTTTAGCTTGGGTTTGTGGTAATGTTTGTATTTGGAAACCATCAGAAAAAACACCAATTACAGCAATTGCCTGTCAACACATAATCGCAAAAGTATTAACTGCCAATGATGTTCCCGAAGGAGTTTGTAATTTAATTATTGGTGATAGAATGATTGGTGAATTGTTGAGCAATGACACTAGAATACCATTAGTTTCGGCTACAGGATCAACTAGAATGGGTAAATCAGTTGGCGCTGCTGTTGGTGCAAGATTAGGAAGAAGTTTATTAGAATTGGGTGGAAACAATGCCATCATTATTTCTAAAGACGCTGATTTAGACATGTCTATTATTGGCGCTGTATTTGGCGCTGTGGGTACAGCCGGACAACGTTGTACTTCAACTCGTCGTTTAATTATCCATGAGAGTGTTTATGATAGTTTTGTAGCTAAATTAGTTAAGGCTTACGGACAATTACGTATTGGAGATCCTTTAGATCAAAACAACCACGTTGGACCGCTAATTGACACAGATGCAGTTGCTAGCTACTTAGATTCGATAGAAAAATGTAAAGCAGAAGGTGGTAAGTTTGTGGTAGAAGGTGGTGTTTTAACTGGCGATAAATATTCTTCTGGATGTTATGTTAAACCTTGTATTGCTGAAGTTAAAAACGACTATAAAATTGTACAACACGAAACTTTTGCACCAATTTTATATTTAATAAAATATACTACTTTAGAAGAAGCTATTGCTTTACAAAACGGTGTTCCGCAAGGTTTATCTTCTGCTATTATGACTTTAAATTTAAGAGAAGCTGAACATTTCTTATCTGTACAAGGTTCTGATTGCGGAATTGCCAATGTAAACATCGGTACTTCTGGTGCAGAAATAGGTGGTGCTTTTGGTGGCGAGAAAGAAACGGGTGGTGGTAGAGAAAGTGGTTCTGACGCATGGAAAGCTTATATGCGTAGACAAACGAATACGATTAACTATGCAAATACTTTGCCTTTAGCGCAAGGAATTAAGTTTGATTTTTAATCCCTAAATCCCCTATAGGCAACTAGGAGTTAATGCAAAAAAAAGCGAGCTGACAATATTGTCAGCTCGCTTTTTATATATAAATTGATACCCTTAATTAGTATAGAAAGCCACATTATTTGTTTAGGAATTATTTCGATAACTCATCTGTTAAAATAATGGTTTCTAATGTTTGTCTTTTTGCTTTTTTAGCTTTAGCATAAACGGGTGCAAATGAACTTACACTTGTATTTTCTGCTGTAAATTGATCCATATTCATTTTCGCTTGTGAACTTAGAACCGCATAATGATCAGTGGTAGATCCGCTTAATTCTAAACTTGCATTATCTTTTACTGTTGTTGTTAAGTTGATTGTATTTGCATTGATATCTGCTTTTGCAGCACCTTTTAAAATTACGTCTAAGCTTAAGAAATTAACTTTACCATAGGTTTTTACAGTTGAATTATCTGCTAATTCGATAGAAGAAAGTTCACGAACATAAACCGCTACTGTTAAAGTTTGTTTTTCGAAAGAACTGATGCGTAGTTCGTCATCTTGTTGTTGTACCAAAGCATTTTTAGCATAATAGCTATCATATACTTTTACACTCTCAACTGGTGCTTGTATCAAAAGAACTTCAACGTTACCGTTTACTACTATTTTTGTAATTTTTTTTACTTGTGTTAATACAGTAACGTTAGGAGTTGGGTTTGTTGTTGAAGCAAATGCCGAACCTGTTAATACTACTACTGTTAATGCTGCTGCGAATAAGTTTTTGATAATAAATTTCATGATATAAATATTTTAAATGTTTGTAGGTCTGTTATTTATTTTTGTTTTCCTGTAAGCTCCTTGCTGGCAGGTTTCGTAATTAAGACTGCATCACAAGGAAAACGTTTCATGCACTTTGGCTGTATTAGACCATGAGTGAGTAACCCTAGATGAACAGCTGTAATTTTTCGACGAACGGGTAATCAAAATCTGATCAAAAGTTATTGATTTAGTCAATAAATAAAAATTTCTGCAACCTGATAAATGCGAATTGGTTCCTTTGCTTGAAAAAATTATAGCTATTTGATTAAACAACTATTTACTGTAAGTTTATAAATTTTTAAATGCTTAGTTTTTCTTTCTTTTAGCTTTTGATCAATGTTACGTGTAAACAGCTCTATTTCATGCAAAATTGTGTATTCGTTATGTAAACATGCGTATTTGGGCTACTTAATTGAACCACATATAGTACAATTAAATCCGCAAGGAGATTTTTCTTTAACCTACCAGCGTTTATTTACACATACTGCAAAAGAATTTGCCAAACACTTAACAGATTTAGATTTTAAAATCATTAAAATTTTAGATGAAACAGAGCAAGATTTTGTCATCAAAAAATATCATAAAAAACCAATTAGACCAGCAGAGTTTTTCAGTAAGTACTTTGATGAAAAGGTTTATGATAGCGTTAGACCAAAAATTGAGAAAAAATTAGCAGAAGTTTTAGAACTCATTAAAGATAAAGAGCCTTTATATTTAATGGATAGTGATGGTTGGCCTGCAGAAAGAAAAATTGAGTTAGCAACTGAGACTGCAACAGTTCTTTTCCATTTCAGAAGAAATGAAATTGAAACTCGTTATTTTCCAACCATTAAATATCAAGGCTTACGTATAGACTTTATGTTTAAAGATGCGCAAGTAATCTGTAACCAACCAGCTTGGTTATTGCTAAATGATGTGCTTTATTTTTTTGAGCAAAATGTTGAGGGTAAAAAATTTACTCCTTTTTTAAATAAAAGATATATCGCCATCCCAAGAGAAAAAGAAGAAACATACTTTGAAAAATTTGTAGCTCCATTAATAGAAAAGCACCATGTGTACGCGGAAGGTATTGAGATCAAAACAGAAAAACACGAAGCTACGCCAGTAATTAAAGTGATTTACGTTGATGGTGGCATTTCACAAATACAACTGTATTTCAAATACGGCCAATATGTTTTCTCCATGGGCAACGAAAATAAAGTAAGTGTTCGCCTTGTAAAAGATGAAGAGAATTATATTTTTTATCGTATCAGAAGAAATATTGATTGGGAAAAACAAAAGTTCTCCTATTTATTAGGATTAGGTTTAAAGAAAATAAGTGCGGTGTTTCATCATTTAGAGTTGCCTAATCTTTCCGAGCATGACAATCCATCTTATGCTGTTCTTAATTGGGTAAATGAGCATATAGATATTTTAAAGGAAGTAGGATTTGAAATAGAACAAGCCACAACGAGCAAGCGTTTTGTTTTTGGCACTAATAAAATTGATTTCGAAATTAAAGAAGACAATGATTGGTTTGACATTAATGCTATTGTTTATTTTGGTATTCATCCAATTCCATTTATCTCCTTAAAACAACATATTCTTCATAAAAAAAGAGAATTTACTTTGCCAGATGGCGATATTGCAATTATTCCAGAAAAATGGTTTACCCAATATAGTAGTATTTTTAGTTTAGCAGATAGCGGGAAAAACTTAAAACTCAAAAAACATCACATTGGTTTAATCAACGATTTGGCCGAAGATAGTTTAGCCAATGTAACTTTAGATAGAAAACTACAGCGACTTAACGATTTCGAAAATATTGCAGATACGCCTATGCCGCTAAATTTTAAAGGAGATCTGCGTCACTACCAGAAAGCTGGTTACAACTGGTTTAGCTTTCTAAGAGAATATAATTTTGGTGGTTGCCTAGCAGACGATATGGGTTTGGGCAAAACCATACAAACCTTAGCCATGTTGCAACAAATAAAGGAAGAAGATGAGTTAAATAAAACACGTAGTACTTCGCTCATTATTATGCCAACTTCATTAATTTATAATTGGGTAAATGAGGCTAAAAAATTTACACCAAAACTTAATATTCATGCACATACTGGTACTTTTAGGAACAAAGATATTTCACTTTTTGATAAATACGATGTAGTAATTACCACTTATGGAATTACGCGTGTAGACTCTGACATTATCAGCAAATTCTATTTCAATTACATCATATTAGACGAAAGTCAGAATATTAAAAACCCTTCTTCTAAATCATTTAAGGCTGTTAGAATGCTTAAGTCTCGACATAAGTTAGTTTTAAGCGGTACTCCCGTAGAAAACTCAGTCGGTGATTTATGGACGCAGCTAACCTTTTTAAATCCAGGTTTATTGGGCACACAATCCTTTTTTAATGAAGAATATGTGCAAGCAATAGAAAAAAGAAAAGACGAAGAAAAAGCAAAAAAATTACAGGCCATTATTAAGCCATTTGTTTTACGTAGAACAAAAGAACAAGTTGCCTCAGAGTTACCTCCAAAAACGGAGCAAGTATATTATTGCGACATGAGTGAAAACCAAGCCGCAGCATACGAAAAAACAAAATCTGCGTATAGAAATGATCTTTTAAGCAGTATGGATAATGGAACATATGCTAATAAACAAGTTCAATTACTACAAGGATTAACTGCCCTAAGACAATTGGCTAATCATCCTATTATGATTGATGAAAAATATACTTCTGATTCTGGAAAATTCGAAAATGTAATGCATACTTTAGATAATGTTTTAAAAGGTGGACATAAAGTTTTAATTTTCTCTCAATTTGTAAAACACCTAAGTATTTTTAAAGCAAAATTTGAAGAGCAGGGTATTCCTTTTGCCTATTTAGATGGCGGCACAAAAAATAGAGGAGAAATTGTAGCCGAATTTCAAGAGAATACAGAATTAAAAGTGTTTTTAATTTCTATTAAAGCAGGTGGTGTAGGATTAAATTTAACACAAGCAGATTATGTTTTTATTTTAGACCCATGGTGGAACCCTGCAGTGGAGCAACAAGCGATTGATAGAACACATAGAATTGGTCAGGATAAGAAAGTATTTATTTATAAATTTATTTCTAAAGATACTGTTGAAGAGAAAATTTTAGCCTTACAAAGACGTAAAAAATCCTTGGCAAATTCACTAATAACTACAGAAGAAAGTTTCTTTAAATCTCTTAGCAAGGATGACATTAGGGAATTGTTGAATTAACCTTAAAGTTTATTTGTCTTTTTTTTGCTTATGTTGGTGTTAACTCTAACAGACACAAGATGACAACAGTTTATTAAATATTGACAGATGGATATTAAAACAAATTGGGCGGATATTCGCAAACATTTCAACAGAAGTTTTAGAACAAACTTTCACGTATCAATTGCATCGGTAAACACTGAAAATAATCCAACAGTGACACCAATTGGTTCATTATTTCTCAATAACAATCAGACTGGATTTTATTTTGAAAAGTTTCCATCTAAACTTCCAAATAATGTAAACACGAATAAAAATATCTGTATTTTAGGAGTAAATAGTGGCACTTGGTTTTGGCTTACATCATTATTTTATGGTCAATTCAAAAGTTATCCAGCAATAAAATTATATGGTCAGCTTGGAGAAAAAAGGAAAGCTTCAGACATAGAATTAAAAAGACTGAATGCAAGAATGCGAACAACAAAATTGCTAAAAGGAAATAAATATCTTTGGGGAAATATGGAATTTGTTAGAGAAATTACTTTTACAGATGCAGAGAAAATAAATTTGGGCAAAATGACAGAAAATAACTGATAGGGGAAAAAATTATCCACTCAAATCGAGTTAAATTAGATATACGCAGAAACGGTTTTAATACTAAATTAAGGTTTTGAATTTCGAAAATCGATAG
>JBBSRF010000056.1:0-11539 GCA_038243335.1 Sphingobacteriales bacterium | reverse complement strand
TAATGAATTTATTACAAGTTTAAAACAATATCAACTTAATAATTTTGCAATGTATAATCGTTTATATTGGTTTTATGCTATTGCACTTACTTTGGGTATGATGTTTTTCTTTGTAGAGATTTTGGCTCACATGGAATTCTGGATCCAAATTTTAGTAATTATAATAAGTTTTGGCTGGATGATTTTCTGCGCCACACTTCTACGTAAAGCGGTAATTAAAAAAGATAAAGAACGCATTGCTTTATTAATTGAAAAATTTGAACGGATTAGCAGACAACTTCAATAATATAATTTATTGGTATAGTTTATGTTCTACAATTTGTCATGAAGAATTTTTTCAGGCAATATATTTGGTTAATCCTATTGCTTCCTGTAGCAATAATTACCGCATTTAAAGCTAATTATGATACTTTCCCTGAAAAGATTGAATGGGATACACATTATAATGCTAAACCCGATAATTATTCTCCCTACGCTGCATTAACTGTTACAATTTGGCAATATAGTTATCTCACTAAAATACGTGGTAATCAGTTAAATATCGACTTTAGTTTTGTTGCTGGTATTGATTCTGAAAAATCTTGGGTTAAACGAAAAAGAATTAAAAATAAAGAAATTAGTAAACAATTATTAAATCATGAACAAGGGCATGTTTTAATTAATTATTTATTGCTAAAAGAAGGGGAATTAAAAATTAGAAATCAAAAGTATACCCTTAGTAACTACAAAAAATTAATTCAACTAAATGCAAAGCAAATCAGTAAAAAATATAGTGATATGCAAATTACGTATGATGATCAAACCAAACACGGCTCAGATTTAGCAGCACAAAGAAAATGGGATAACTTAATTCAAGAAGAACTTAATCGGTATACAAAATAAGTTATTAATTTTTCACTTCGCTACTAGAAAAGCTATTTCCTCTTAAAGTATATTTTAATGTTTTAACCAAAGCATTGGTTTTACTGTTATCTATATTTACAATTGGCACAGACCTAAATAATTCTCCATTTTTCACAAAAAACTGATCATTGCCTTTATAACCTTTAACGCTATTTATACTAGGAAAACTAATTTTATTGAAATTATTATTAGTGAACTCGTAAACATTAACATCATTTACATTTTTTCTAACTATAAATTGCATGTATAACTCTGGATTTCCGTCATTATCTAAATCCATATTCCAAGCATCTTTAATAACACCCTTTCTTTCTAAGGAAATTGATTTATAATTATTTTTAATAGAATCAGACATCAATAATAAATACCCACCTAAAGTATCTGCACCTTTACCCCAGCTTAAAACCTCAAAGTTAAAACCGGGTTTAATTTCTATTGTTTTATAAAAAGGAAAGGGATTAGGAATAATTGATTTTAAGTTATTTGATTTATTTACGGGTGTAACTAATTTTTCATTTTGATTACAGGCAGATAAAAATGTGATCACACAAAATAAAAGAGTTATAAATTTAATAGCGCTAATCAATTTCATGTTAAAATTATAATTTGGTTAGTTCAATATATAAAATTTTTACAGAAATAAATAGCTGAGAATTAATTCTACAGAAATATGAGCTTTAAAATTAAAGATTCGCAACTACACTAATCCTTTATATTATCCTTTGCAACTACAAAATCTTGATGATTTCAACATAAAACCGCAAAATTTTTCAATAGTAAGTTCAAAATTTTAAACTATATGTAGTTGACAGCCTAATCATCTGTCATAGTTTTATTGATAAACATCTTTTCCAATTATTTTAGATCCGAGAAATTGATAAAACACTAATTCTTTAAAATAAAACGTTGCTTTTTTATAAAGCAGATCAAGAAATCTGATTTCATTTACTTGGTAACAATAATCAAATATTAATATTTGATTAAATTTTACTTCTAAATGTAGGATTTAATATTCTCTTCAATATAATACCGAATACTTAAAATCCTGATCTCACAAATTTAAGAGCGTATAACTTATTAATATATCATGAATCAATCGTAATTAAATTCATCCTTCTTTAAAATAAATTAGATGAATATAAAATAAATTTGCTAGCGCTAATTTTTAGATATCATGTGATTCAGATTTTCCTGTAGCCTTTGAAATTTCTATTTTAAACACAATGATATTAGTCTGTTTTTCTGGTTTAATTCCATGAGAAGGTTGCTCAGTTGGTCTATCCGTTAATGGCATGATCCTATGAATAATACCTTGCATTGCTTGTTGACGTTCCTCTTCTTTAAGTTCTACAAAATCCCCAAAAAGTATAGCGCTTTTCCATCTAAAAGTATCTAAAATCTCATCTACCTGAAAACATACTTTAGGGTTAGCTCTCATCATTTCAATCTTTTTACCATTTCCAGAATGCGCATAGATTGCATTATCTCTGTAAACATAGTTAATCGGGACAACGTAGGTTTCGCCACCAAGGGAACAACCTAATCTACCAAAAACCTGACTTTCTAACAAATCAATGAGTTCTTTTTTATTTAATTCTCCTAACATGATAACTTGATAATTTAATGATGAACTAATTTATTAAACCAAATATAACTAATTTAAATACCTATAAAATGATTAGTATCACATTTAGAATTTATGATAAAAAATAGAAGCGATTGTTGTATTCTAACAAAAAAGCTTCCTGAAACAAATCAGAAAGCTCTTTAATATCATTTTTTTTTAAAAATTAATCGTAAGTAGATGCCAAAACATTTGGCGTTGCATCACCTTTAGCAGCTAAATAACGCTCTGCATCTAAAGCAGCCATACAACCAGAACCTGCAGCTGTAACGGCTTGTCTGTAATAATGATCCTGTACATCGCCACAAGCGAAAACTCCTTCTAAATCTGTTTTAGCAGTTCCTGGAGTGGTAATCAAATAACCGGTTTCATCCATCTTTAACCAATCCTTAAAAATATCTGTATTAGGTTTATGACCAATAGCTACAAAGAAACCTTCTACTTCTAAAGTTGATTTCTCTTGAGTTTGATTATTGATAATTTCTAAACCAGTAACATTTTTTCCATTCCCTAAAACTTCAGTGGCTTCTGAATTGTAAATGACTTCAATATTTGGCGTATTTAATACGCGATGTACCATTGCTTTTGAAGCTCTAAATTCATCTCTACGGACTAACATATAAACTTTTTTACAAAGTTTAGCTAAATAAGTTGCTTCTTCTGCAGCAGTATCTCCTGCACCAACAATAGCCACATCTTGTCCTTTAAAAAAGAAACCATCACATACTGCACAAGCAGAAACACCAAAACCATTATATTTTTGCTCGCTTGGTAAACCTAACCATTTTGCAGTAGCACCTGTTGCTATAATTACGGTATCTGCAGTAATAGTTTTTGTTTCATCAACCACAACTTTACGTGGAAAAGAAGAAAAATCTACTGAACTTACATAACCGAAACGGATTTGAGTACCGAAGCGTTCTGCTTGTTTTCTAAAATCTTCCATCATTTCTGGGCCCATAATTCCATCTGGATAACCCGGGAAATTATCTACATCAGTGGTTTGCGTTAATTGGCCTCCCATTTCCATACCCGTATACATTACAGGTTTTAAATCTGCACGAGCTGCATAAATTGCAGCAGTATAGCCTGCGGGACCAGACCCTATGATTAAACAGTTTACGTGTTCTATTTCTTGAGACATTCTAATTAGTAGTTGTATGATTATATAGCAAACAAACTTACCGCTTTAAAAAATTAAAGACAACATTGCATTGTCAACATCGTGTACTTATTAACAAAAAAGCCTATTGCAAAATTGCAATAGGCTTAATATAATTTCTTCAATTCTTAATGCTTGGAAATCTCGTTATCAGAACCTGTTGTACTAACCGAAGCCATTCCATTCTTGTTAGGACTAGTTTTGTAGACAATAGTATTATCACTTCCCAATGTTCTTATGGATGTCACTTTTTCAAGATTAACTTTATTGTCATTGCCAGTAAGTTTAAGCGATTTCACAT
The DNA here is from genome assembly GCA_038243335.1 of Sphingobacteriales bacterium. Taxonomy (GTDB): domain Bacteria; phylum Bacteroidota; class Bacteroidia; order Sphingobacteriales; family Sphingobacteriaceae; genus Pedobacter. Next base: position 7,549 of record JBBSRF010000056.1, on the reverse strand, counting down.
AACCCTTAATTATAATATAGTTTTCATTACCAGTAATCACCACATCCTCACCATAACAAGTTATAGTCTGCTTAATATCATTTCCTAAGATATTTTTAGGACCTACTTTAGTTTGATAAGTTGAAACTTTAGCAGCAGTGCTAGTGTTAGTGCTAACATTAACGTTACCATTTTTTGTTTCAATAGCAGTTTTGCCTGCCTTAACCTTAACGTTACCATTTTCTACTTTTATCTCCTGCGACATGCCAAAAAATGGTAGAGCTGCAAATACAGCGAAGAATGTTACTTTTTTAAGTAAATTTAATTTTTTCATAATGTGTTTTTCAAGTGTATGTTTTAAAAATTATCACAAAGATAATGCCATTGTTGATAGTTTGTTTTTAACATTCTCAGAAAATTACCATTAAGCATTTTGGTATTGTTTTCCGGTTTGTAACCTTTTCTTTGCAATGCCAAAGTTATTTTCGGGAAATCAACTTCACTACATAAAACAAATAAAAAAATCTGCCTCAATAAAATCTGAACCAAAAACTAAATGATTTATTAACACTTCTAAAGATGGACTGTTAACATCATAGAAAGTTATAACACCAATATAAGATAAATCAACCATTACGTCTCCATCATTTAGATCTTTAATTGTTGATTAGCAATATAATATCCGCTATTTTTATAAAACCTATTGAAGAAATTTGGATATCTAAACTATCTTTTTTGCCCTAATTAAAGCAAAAGTTAATCTGTAATTTATCATACCGATTCTTGATAAAATTTAATTGAACATTATAGCTACATTAGTATCAATAACTATAGCCTTATTTTATTTAGAATACTTTGCAAAAACTAACGAGAAGTAAGAAACGTGTTTTTAATAAAATTAAATTTTTTTACTTCAATTATTTGGTAAAAATTAATTAATATTTACTTTACCTTTAACTTTTTTCTGTTCCACATCATTAACGTAAAAAACTATTTTTTTACCTCTCTTATAAAGCCATTTACCCTCTTTTTTATCATTTATATAAGTGCCTATTATCTCCACTTTACTTTTTGAATCATAAGATATAAACTCACCTTGTTTTAAACCTTTCTCAAAATTTACACTAGCAAAAATTTTACCATTTGGATAATAAGTACTCCACCTACCTATATTTAAACCGTTTTGATATTCACCTTCTTCAGAAACAAAAATATTTTTATCTGAAAATTCAAAACTTGTGTTATAGGTTTCATTAAAAGTATAGACATCAGAATAAATTGTGAATTTTCCATGTGGAATTTTTAAAGCTTCATCTTTGAAAGAACCCGTAAGCATTAAGTTATTTTCAATGTCGTACTTTTTATAAACATATACACTATCATTACTTAATTTGCCGTAAACTGCATATGAAGTAGCATAAACACTAGCCAATGTAGAATCAAGTATTACCTTGTCTCCTGCATAAAATATTGTGTTAACTTGAGCTTTAAGCCCTAATGCGGAAAATAAAATTATACTCAAAAAGATTATTTTTTTTTCCATTTTTAGGTTTGAATTATCCCCACATTAAATGCCTTTTTAATAGGAGATTGATTTGCTGCTTCTATACCCATAGAAATCACTTTTCTAGTTTCTAACGGGTCAATTACACCATCTACCCACAAACGTGATGCCGCATAATATGGCGTGGTTTGATTATTATATCTATCGGTAATTGTTTTTAATAATTCAGCCTCTCTTTCAGGTGTAATGATCTCTCCCTTAGCTTTTAAGGAGGCTTGTTCCATTTGCAAAATTACTTTAGCTGCTTGTGCACCTCCCATAACTGCAATTTTTGCAGTTGGCCAAGCATAAATTAACCTCGGATCGTAGGCTTTACCACACATAGCGTAATTACCGGCTCCATAGGAATTACCAATTACAATGGTAAACTTAGGTACAACAGAGTTTGAAACTGCATTAACCATTTTTGCACCATCTTTAATAATGCCTCCTTGCTCTGATCTGCTACCCACCATAAATCCAGTAACATCTTGTAAAAACACTAAGGGGATTTTCTTTTGGTTACAATTCATGATAAAACGACTTGCTTTGTCGGCACTATCAGAATAAATTACTCCACCAAACTGCATTTCTCCTTTTTTAGACTTTACCACATTACGTTGATTGGCAACAATACCAACTGCCCAGCCATCGACTCTAGCCAAACCACAAATAATACTTTGACCAAAAAGCTTTTTATATTCTTCAAATTCAGAATTATCTACCAGACGGTTGATAATTTCTCTCATTTCGTAAGGCTTATCCCTAGCTTCTGGCAAAATGCCATAAATTTCTTTTTGATTTAATTTAGGCATTGTCGGTTTTATTCGATCAAACCCTGCGTTTTGTGGTGCACCCAACATGCCCATAATTTTTTTAATACTATCTAGACAAGTCTTATCATTGGGATGTTTATAATCAGTAACACCAGAAATTTCGCAATGAGTAGTTGCACCACCCAAAGTTTCATTGTCAATGTCTTCGCCTATAGCAGATTTAACTAAATAAGAACCTGCTAAAAAAACAGAACCTGTCCCTTCAACTATCATTGCTTCATCACTCATTATAGGCAAATAAGCACCACCAGCAACACAAGAACCCATTATTGCAGAGATCTGCACGATTCCATCAGCACTCATGATTGCATTATTTCTAAACATACGACCAAAATGTTCCTTGTCTGGGAAAATTTCATCTTGCATAGGTAAAAAAACTCCTGCACTATCTACCAAATAGATTACCGGCAAACGGTTTTCCATAGCAATTTCTTGTGCACGTAAATTTTTCTTGGCCGTCATAGGAAACCATGCGCCAGCTTTTACTGTCGCATCATTTGCAATAATCATACATTGGCGAGCTGAAACGTAGCCTATACCACAAACTACACCTGCACTAGGACAACCACCTTGTTCTGCATACATCCCGTCTGCAGCAAAAGCGGCTAATTCTAAAAAATCACTTCCTTCATCAGTTAAATAAGCAATTCTTTCTCTAGCTAAAAGTTTCCCTTTTTCTTTTTGTTTGGCTGCATTTTTCTCTCCTCCACCAGCATATATTTTTTTCAATTTGGCTTTAAGCACGTCCACCAATTGTTTATTTACATCTTCATTTTTATTAAATTCTATATTCATTCGTTATTTTATTTTGTTTTAGTTTTATTTGAAACAAAAAATTATACCATCAAAACAATGATGAGGTAATTTTTTAATTTTCATCAACTTGATGTGAGCAAGTTAACAGTTAAATTTAGCAAACTAAAACCCGTTTTGGTATTTTGTTTTGAGGTTAGATCAAAATTATAAACTATAAACGCTTTAATGACTGAAAATAGATAACAAAATACCCTAGTTAACGTTTTAACAATAATGAAGTACATTTTAATATTTTTATTGATGAGCTCAAAAATGATCTTTGCTCAACAATTCTCCTATCCTGTTCTTACAAAACAAACAAAAGATCTACAAACTATTATTCCAGCTAAATGGAAAATAATTGCTAGTACTTATGGAGATTTAAATCAAGACCAATCAGAAGACTTGGCAATAATTTTAGAATACAATTTGCCAATTACGGAAAACAGAGCTTATGGCGATAATGATACGGAATTGATTAAAGAATTTCAAAGGCCAAGAGTTTTAGCCGTTTATTTTAAAGATAGTAAATCCAATAAATATTTTTTAGAAATGCAAAATAACAATTTCATTTTACGAGAAAGTGAAGGCGGTGAAGTTGGAGAACCATTTAAAAAATTAAAAATAGAAAACAACAGCTTAAATTTAGGTTTTGAAGGTGGGGGTTTATGGCGTTGGAAGTTAAATTATGTATTTAAATATCAAAACAAAACCTGGGAATTGATAAATGCAGATAATACATCGTACAATCCAACTTCTGGAGAAGTAATAGCTAAAAAATATAATTTTTTAGAAAGAAAATCCAAACAAGTTTACGGAAATATGTTTGCTAGAGATATCGCAAATGAGGAAAGAGAAGAAAATTTATATTTTACGCAATTAAGAAATATGGCTAATTTTAAAAAACCTTGGACATGGGAAATCACTACAAATAATTTTTTGTAATTTTTTAGCTTAAAATAAATTTCTATCCTTAAACCAAACCTCATCCGGCTTAGCATCAAAATTTTTCATTTTATTTACTAGAAGCTCTGCATCTGTTTCATTAAAGACTAAATCTCTATTAATTTGCTTTACAAATTTGTTTTTAACCATTAAATCCATTTGGGCAAACAATGGGTCGTAAAACCCATCTATATTAAGCACACCTATTGGTTTTCCATGTAAACCTAGTTGCAACCAAGTCAACACCTCAAATAACTCTTCTAAAGTTCCAAATCCACCAGGCAGAATAACAAAACCATCAGCTAGATCAATCATTTTTTGCTTACGTTGGTGCATATTCTCCGTAATGATTAATTCTGTTAAACCTGTATGCCCAACTTCTTTATCCATTAAAAACTGAGGAATAATTCCTATAGCTTTCCCACCTCCTTTTAAAACTTCATTTGCTAGCACACCCATTATACCCACACTACCCCCACCAAATACAAGAGTGATGTTTTGAGAAGCCAAAGTTTTAGCCAAATCCGTGATAGCTTTTAATAAATTGGGATTACCATTAAAATTAGAACCGCAATAAACGCAAATTGATTTCATTTGATTAAATAATTAAAGTGTAAAAATAAGGAAATTAAAAGTTAAGCAGTACTATTAAAAATAGAATCCCGTTCTGATCAACTCAAAACGGGATTTTATGTGTAAAATTCAATCTTTCGGACTTTCGGTCTAAAAACTTCTTAATTACCTTGTATAATTTGGTGCTTCTTTAGTTATCGTAATATCATGGGGGTGACTTTCTCTCATCCCTGCAGCAGTAATTTGTACAAATTGTGCTTCTTGTAATTTTTCAATTGTCGCAGCACCACAATAACCCATACTTGCACGTAAACCACCTATATATTGGTACATAACTTCTGCTAAAGTCCCTTTAAATGGAACTCGACCAACTATTCCTTCTGGAACCAATTTTTTAATATCAACTTCAACATCTTGGAAATAGCGATCTTTAGAACCTTGTTCCATGGCTTCGATAGAGCCCATACCACGATAGGATTTGAACTTACGTCCTTCGTAAATAATAGTTTCACCTGGAGATTCCTCAACACCTGCAAATAAAGATCCTGCCATCACTGCATTAGCACCGGAAGCAATTGCTTTTGCAATATCACCCGTATGTTTAATTCCTCCATCGGCTATTACAGGAACACCTGTACCTTTTAATGCCTTCGCACACTCATAAACAGCATATAATTGAGGGACACCAACACCTGCAATGATCCTTGTTGTACAAATAGAACCCGGACCAATACCAACTTTCACAGCATCTGCACCTGCATCTGCTAAAAATTTGGCAGCCGCACCTGTAGCGACGTTACCAACAATTACTTGTAAATCTGGATATTTTGCTTTTACTTCTTTCAATTTATCAACAACTCCTTTAGAGTGACCATGAGCAGTATCTATAGTTATTACATCAACACCAGCACTCACTAGAGCGTCAACACGTTGTAGCGTATCTGCAGTTACACCAACAGCAGCACCCACTCTTAATCGACCTCTTTCATCTTTACAAGCGAGCGGATAGATCTTAACTTTAGATATATCTCTGAAAGTAATTAATCCACTTAAATAACCAGCTGCATTTACTACTGGAAGTTTTTCAATTTTATGATTTTGAAGAATTTCTTCCGCCTGAGTCAAATTTGTACCTTCTGGAGCAGTGATTAAATTATCTTTCGTCATAATCTCTGCAATTGGTGTCTGCATGTTTTTCTGAAAGCGCAAATCGCGATTTGTGATGATACCAACCAATTTATTATCACTACTTACTACTGGAATACCGCCAATTTTATGCTCTTTCATAATTTGAAAAGCATCTGCCACAACAGCAGTTTCTAATAAAGTAACCGGGTCTTGAATCATACCGCTTTCAGAGCGCTTTACTTTACGTACTTCAGCAGCTTGAAGCTCAATAGACATGTTTTTATGCAGCATACCAATTCCACCGTTTTGAGCAATAGCTATTGCTAAGTCTGCTTCAGTAACAGTATCCATGGCTGCAGAAATTAAGGGAACATTTAACTTAATTTTCTTAGTTAAATAGGATGAAGTATTTACATCACGAGGTAAAATTTCTGAATATGCTGGCACCAATAGTACATCGTCATACGTTAAACCAGTAGCAATAAATTTGTGGGAATCGAGTTGCATAGCAAATAAATTAGGAGTTCTTATTTGCAGGGCAAAGGTATACAAAAACAATATAAATTAAAAGACATTTTTAAATATTACTGTTTCCTTGTAGATATTATGTTTTTCGGAATTACTTGATTATTATTGTGTGATTAAATGCAGTTTTGAAATTATGATACAAGAAAACCAATACTTTGATGGTGATGTTAAATCTTTAGCTTATTTAACTATTAATGGAAAATCATCAATTGGAATAATTAATCCCGGTGAATATGAATTTAAAACCACTGAAAAAGAAATTATGCATGTTATAGAGGGTTCATTAATAACTTTATTGCTAGAAAGTAAAGAATGGATAACATATAAGGCTGGTAGTAGTTTTGAGGTTTCTGCAAACTCATCTTTTAAAGTAAAAACTGAAATACAAACTTCTTATCTTTGCCAATACAGATAAATCAATTTAAAACTTTACAATAAAAAAACTGCTATTTAATTTTTTGAAATGAAAAAAATCATCATAACTCATATTTTGCTATTTTTTGTACTAACGGGGTTTGCTCAAAGTTTTAAATATGCTTTTATAAGCGATACTCACGTTGGCTCAACCACAGGCGAAGAAGACTTGAGAAGAACTGTAGCAGATATTAATAAGCAAAAAGATTTAGACTTTGTGGTTCTTACTGGAGATATTACAGAAATGGGTACAAATCTTGAACTTAAATTGGCAAAATCAATTCTAAGTCAATTGAAAATCCCATACCATATTATGCCAGGCAATCACGATACGGGCTGGTCTGAATCTGGTGGAGTAAGTTTCATCAAAGAATTTGGTTACGATAAATTTACTTTCGACCATAATGGTTACCGTTTTATTGCTTGTGCATCTGGACCATATGTACGAATGAGTGATGGCCATATTCCTAGAGATGCAACAGTTTGGCTGGAGAATTTATTGCAGAAAACACCTAAGGATATGCCTATTGTGTTTTTAAATCATTATCCTATCGACAACAGTCTGGATAATTGGTATGAGATCACTGACCGATTAAAAACTAGAAATATCCAATATATATTATGTGGTCATGGACATAATAATAACGCCTATAATTTTGAGGGAATTCCTGCCACTATGGGTAGATCTAATTTAAGGGCCAAAGATAATGTTGGTGGATATAACATTGTTAACATGCAAAAGGATACTGTTTTTTTCGCCGAAAAAAAACCAAATCAAGAATTGTCTTTAAGTTGGCGGAAAATACTT
>JBBSRF010000055.1:0-11556 GCA_038243335.1 Sphingobacteriales bacterium | reverse complement strand
TTTTTTGTTCAATTGCAATTACCGGACTTAAACCTGAAACTTTATCTACATCTGGTCGTTCCATCCCACCCATAAATTGGCGAGAATAAGCGCTAAATGTCTCCATATAACGACGTTGACCTTCTGCGTAAATGGTGTCAAAAGCTAAAGAAGATTTACCACTTCCGCTTAAACCAGTAATTACAACGAGTTTGTTTCGTGGAAAGCTAACATCAATATTTTTAAGATTATGCACCCTAGCACCATACACTTCTACATCTTTTTGTTCGCCTAGGTCAATGTTCTTTTTGCTCATAAATTTATCTTTCTCCGTATTTCGAAACAGCCTGCAAAAATAACGAATTTTAAGCAGAAAAGCTATTGATTTTCCATAGTTAAAATGTTGATTTGATGTCATTCTTAGTTGAACTAAAAATCAGTTTTGAGGATTAATTTTGATTTGGTTAAAACATTGTTAATTGCACTTTTTTTTTCTCTAAACCCGATTGGAGCGAGCACGAAATGGTAACCTTTATTTACCATGAAGTAAAGCAGAAAGCGGGACTAACTTTAAAATGAAAAAATGTCTTTGCTTTTCAAAAAATACTAGCGATAATTAATTTCAATTTCACTAATGAGCAAACGAAACTAATGAACTGTTAAACTAATGAATTATAAATTTGGAATGAAAAGAAAATAAGAATAGTTTTGATTTGAAATTGCGGGGATATAAAAGAACCGCTTATATTTAAGGATTAGCAAGAAAAATATGATTATTGAACCTAGAATGCGAGGATTTATATGTTTAACTGCACACCCAGTAGGTTGCGCACAAAACGTAAAAAATCAAATTAACTACATCAAAAGCAAAGGCGCTATAGAAGGACCAAAGAAAGTTTTGGTGATTGGTGCCTCCACAGGCTTCGGTTTAGCATCTAGAATTACAAGTGCATTTGGCTCTGGAGCTGATACAATTGGGGTGTATTTCGAGAAACCGCCAAAAGAAGGTAAGACTGCTTCACCAGGTTGGTACAATACCGCAGCCTTTGAAACTGAAGCCAATAATGCTGGCTTATATGTTAAGAGTATAAATGGAGATGCTTTTTCTAATGAAATTAAACAACAAACCATCAATTTAATCAAAGCAGATTTAGGTCAGATTGATTTGGTAATTTATAGTTTAGCGTCACCTGTGAGAACAAATCCGAATACAGGCGTAATGCATCGCTCTACGCTAAAACCAATTGGTGGAACATTTACAGATAAAACAGTTGATTTCCATACTGGAATAGTTTCTGAAGTTTCTATTGAAGCTGCAAACCAAGAGGAAATTGAGAATACAGTTGCCGTAATGGGTGGCGAAGATTGGGCAATGTGGATTGACGCTTTGAAAGCTGAAAACTTATTAGCTGAAGGCTTTACTACTGTTGCTTATTCTTACATTGGTCCGGCAGTTACAGAAGCAGTTTACCGCAAAGGAACTATTGGTAGAGCTAAAGATCATTTAGAGTCTACTGCATTTACCATAACAGATAAGTTAACAGAGGTTAATGGAAAGGCCTATGTTTCTGTAAATAAAGCTTTAGTTACGCAAGCAAGTTCGGCAATTCCAGTAATTCCATTGTATATTTCTTATTTGTACAAAATAATGAAAGAAGATGGTATTCACGAAGGTTGTATTGAACAAATTCAGCGCTTATTTGCCGACAGACTATATAAGGGCGGTGAAGTTCCCATGGATGAGAAAGGTAGAATTAGAATTGACGATTGGGAAATGAAAGCTGATGTACAAGCTAAAGTTGCTGAACTTTGGAAACAAGCAACTACAGATACGCTACCATCGACAGGCGATTTAGCTGGCTATAAACATGATTTCTTAAATCTATTTGGTTTTGATGTGGCTGGTGTAGATTACGAAGTTGATGTAAACGAAATGGTAGAAGTACCGGGATTGGTGGAGTAAAATCCTATCCCCTCATTCCCCTTTCCAAAGGAAAGAGGAAGTCAATATTTCAGAAAAAATATAAAAAAGCTCAATTAATTTGAGCTTTTTTTGTGCAAAAAACATAAGCGCCAACCTAAATAGTCGTCATTTAGAGTGAGCAAAGCGACGAGAAATCTTTTAGGGATGAAATTACAGATTTCTCCTTCCCGAAAACTCTGGACAAGCTGTGCCTCGTTCGAAATGATGCTTTTTTTTATAAAAACTCGATTAGTCCATTTTCGATGACCTCCATCTAATATAATGCGATAAAATGATTATTTCTCAATAATCGCTTTAAATAATGGTTTCGTCATGCTCAGCTCGTCCCGATAGCTATCGGGAGGGCATCGTATTGCAATAAACAGGCAGAATTAATTATTAAACGCATTAGGATTCCCATTTGCATGGGAATGACGGCGAGATAAAAAAAACCATTAATTTGGAGAGGCAACTCTATAAGTAGGGTCTTCCAAAATATTCACATCGATTACTCCCTTAGCATTGTGCAGTAATAGTTTGCAATCTGCACTTAAATGACGTAAATGAACCGTTTTGTTTAATAACGCATAACGCTCTGTGATTTTATGTACTGCATCAATTGCACTCATGTCGTTAATTCTGCTTTCTTTAAAATCAATTACAATCGCTGCTGGATCATTTTGAACATCAAATTTATCTGCAAAAGCAGTTGTTGAGCCAAAGAATAAAGGACCAAAAATCTCATAGTGCTTTACGCCAAGCTCATCCGTATATTTCCTAGCTCTAATTCTTTTGGCACTCTCCCAAGCAAAAACCAATGCAGAAACAATTACACCAATTAAAACTGCTAAAGCCAAATTATGAAGTAAAACCGTAATTACGGCAACTAAAATTCCCACAAAAATATCTTGTTTTGGCATTTTGTTAATGATTCTAAAACTTGCCCATTCAAATGTTCCTATTGCAACCATAATCATTACGCCTACCAATGCAGCCATTGGCAGCTTGCCAATTACTGGCGCACCAACTAAAATAATAATCAATATGGTAATTGCTGCAACAATACCCGATAAGCGAGCTCTAGACCCTGCCGAAAGATTAACTAACGTTTGTGCAATCATTGGGCAACCACCCATTCCGAAGAAAAATCCATTTAAAATATTAGCGCCTCCTTGCGCAATACACTCTCTATTTCCATTTCCTTTTGTAGCTGTAATTTCATCAACAAGGTTTAATGTTAATAATCCTTCTGTTAAACCTACCGAGGCCATAATTAACGCATAAGGAAAAATGATTTTTAAAGCTTCAAAATTGAAAGGAATTTCTGGAATATGAAATGGAGGAAATCCGCCAGCAACAGAAGCAATGTCGCTGACTGTTTTAGTTTGAATACCAAAACCTGCAACAATTGCAAAAACCACAATTATAGCAACTAAAGAAGCTGGTATCGCTTTGGTAATTTTTGGCAAAACAACAACAATCGCAATAGTTAAAGCAACCAAAGCTAGCATGATATATATTGCAGAGCCAGCTAACCATGTTTCTGTTCCTTGTATTTTAAACTGGCTAATTTGCGACATGAAAATAATAATTGCCAAACCATTTACAAAGCCAAACATTACTGGCTGAGGGACTAACCTTATAAATTTTCCGAATTTAAAAATACCAACTAAAATTTGGATAACACCAGCCAAAGCAACTGCAGCAAATACATATTCAATACCGTTAGATTTCATTAGCGCAATGAGCACAATAACAGTTGCTCCTGCCCCGCCTGATACCAATCCTGGTCGCCCACCAAAAATAGCAGTAACTATACCCATTATAAATGCAGCATATAAACCTGCTAAAGGTGGAAAACCAGCCAATATTGCGAATGACAGAGATTCGGGAATCATCGTCATTGCGACAGTTAAACCAGCTAATATTTCTGTTCTATAATTTACTTTTTGATTGAAATCGAAAAGATTAAATTTCATTAATTTTTATGTGTTTTAATTTACTCCCAAACAATAGTGGTATTGTTTTCTGTTGGCCTGCCTGTACAGACTAAAACTCGCCCATTAACAATTTCTTCATCTGTTAACACCTCATTGTAATCCATCCTTACTCCGCCAGCAATGCAAGTTGCAGTACACGTACTACAAACGCCGCCGCTACAACTGTAAGGAATATTTATTTTATGAGCCAACGCTACTTCTAAAATCCTTTTAGGCCAAACTACAGACAAGTGATGTATTTTACCTTGAAAATGTAAGTTAACTGTATACGTATTTTTGTCTACTACTTTTTCGGTTCCATCATCTTCATCAACCTCATCCTCTGGCATTACAAATGTTTCTTTTTTAACTTGATTAGGCTGAAAACCCGCACCCAATAAAGTTATTTTACAAACATCCATATAATCGTATGGACCGCAAATATAAAACAACGCATCACCTTTATCATAAACCATTTCTTCTTTAACCAATTGGTTGATTAGGAAACCATTTAATCTTGCTCGCATTAAGTTTTTAGAATTACTGAACAAGTGTATTACTTTTAACCTATGGGGATATTTGATTTGCCAATTTGCAATTTCGGCTAAAAACAAAGTATCTTCCGCTGTGCGACTACTATAAATAAGCACTATTTTAGTATTTACTTCTTTTACTAAAATAGTTTTAAGAATAGAGAAAAGTGGCGTAATTCCAACTCCGGCTCCAAAAAGAAAAACGGTTCTTTTAATTTCAATTACAGGTTCATAAAGAAATAATCCATTTGGTTCTACTACTTCTACAATATCTCCTTTTACCAATTGATGATGAATAAATCTTGAAATTTCTCCATTCTCCACTAACTTAACAGCAATAGCAATCGGCTCATTAACATCTGGCGAACTACAAAAAGAATAAGAGCGCCTATGCTCTTTTCCCTTAACATTAAACACTAAGGTTAAAAATTGCCCAGCCTTGTAATTTAGTTTTGAACCATCTATAGTTTCTAGATCGATTTTTAAAACCTCAGTTGGCTGTTTTAAAACAGAAATTACACGTAGTTTTTGTAAAGACATGATAGGCAAAAATAATAAATTGATTTGTCATTCTATTCCATTTTTTGTCATTCTGAGGGCACCGAAGAATCTCTACGAACGTGTTTCTGTATTATAGATCCTTCACTTTGTTCAGGATGACAAAACGTCTATAACAAAAAAGCCACCTTTCTCAAAGTGGCTTTAAATTTTAATCTTTTCAAGTTTTACTCTACCGTAGTTGTTGATTGAGGCTTCTGAGCATCATAAGCAATCAAAGGTTTTTGGTTTTCATATCCATTACGAACAGGATTTTCCAAAATCTCTTTCATTGAAATTAGTTTATAAACATATCCACCAGTCTCTCTATTTAATTTCATTTTAAAATAGTTAGCCTGTTTTTGCTTATTAATTTGTCTTTTCATGTGAGTGTCACCTACATTATAAGCGGCAGCAACCAAAGTCCAACTATCAAAAATACCGTAAAGCTCTTTAATATATTTGGCGGCAGCGATAGTAGATTTACGCAAATTTTTACGCTCATCAACATTTCTGTTTACCTTTAAACCATACATACGAGCTGTAGCTGGCATAAATTGCCAAAAACCTGAGGCACCTTTTGGAGAGGTACCACCTTGCAAACCAGACTCAACTAAGGGCATGTATTTAAAATCATTCGGAATACCGTATGCTGCTAAAATGGGTTCAATTACCGGAAACCATTTTGCTGCAACATGATGTAATCGATTTGTCTGAAGATTATCGTAACCAAAAGAAGCTAAAACTCGCTTCATTTTATTGTTAATTTTTTTATCACCTAAAGGCAATGTTTCATCAGCAAATTCTAATTGAGCTATCGTAAATGCTGGCTCTTCAGCTTCTTTAACTTTGGCAACGATTGTTGGGGTATCAGTATTGGTAATGTTGTTTTTTAAACTTGTTTTTACTTCTGGTAGTGTATAAGCAAACACATTTGCCATAACTAGTAATAATAATATTACTGCGCATGGTATGAGGTGTTTCTTTAGCATCTTCCTCCTTTTTTTTGTGAACAAATATTTTTAGTGGGGGCAAAGGTATAATTTATTTAGCTAATTATCAAATAGTTAGCAAAAAAAGTATCTAAATATAGGTTTAAGCTACTTTAAACTATGATTTTAAAATCATCATTTTACCTTAAAATTTACGAATACTTTGTGTAAATTTGCACCCGCATATTTTATGCGAGTAAAAGCGTATCATGATAAAAAACAATAATAGGAACAGTCGGGATGACAAGTCCAATGCGGGCAAACCTAGTGCTAGTAGAAGAACTACAAGCTCAGGTGATGACAAACCCAAAAGTAAATTTGGCGACAAAGAAGATAAGGAAGAAAAGCGCAAACCGGGTTTTGCAACTGGAGATAAACCTGCCTACAAGCCAAGATCAACTAGAGACGGTGATTCTAAGCCATATACTCCAAGAACATCAGCAGGTAAAGATATCAAACCTAGAACTGACAAAGACAATCCATCAAGAGATTACAAACCAAGAGCAACTGCTGGAAAAGATTTTAAACCTCGTTCAGACAGAGATGGAGAATCAAGAGAATATAAACCAAGAACAACTCGTGATGGCGATTCAAAAGCTTATGCGCCAAGACCAACAACTGGCGGAAGAGATTTTAAGCCTCGTGGTGATAGCGATGAACCTAGAACATACAAACCAAAAACCGATAGTAAAGGTGGTTTTAAACCTTGGGAAAAGAAAGATAGCGGAAATGCTGATTACAAACCAAGAGCTTTTAAAGAAGGTAGCTCAAGAGATGATTCTTCTGAAAAACGCAGTTACGTTAAAAAAGATAATTACATCACAGATGGCGATAAATCTAAATTCGCTGATAAAAAAACTAGCACCTCTAGAAGTACAGATAGTCGCCCATATAGAAAGCGTGATGAAGGCGGCTACAAAGGCAAAGAAGATCGTGGAGATAGAGTTTCTCCTGCGACTAGAGCTAGAAAAATTGCTGAACCTAAAGATGACGGTTTAATTCGTTTAAATCGTTATATCGCTAATTCTGGAATTTGTTCTCGTCGTAAAGCGGATGAATTAATTGAAGCTGGTGTTGTTTCTGTAAACAATATTCCAGTTACAGAGTTAGGTCATAAAGTAGATCCATTTAAAGACGAAGTTCGTTACAATGGCGAATTGTTAAAACGTGAAAAGAAAATTTACGTCTTATTAAACAAGCCAAAGGATTATATCACTACAACAGACGATCCTCAAGAACGTAAAACAGTAATGCAGTTAGTAGAAAAAGCTAGTCGCGAACGTATTTATCCTGTTGGTCGTTTAGATAGAAACACAACTGGTTTGATTTTAATGACCAATGATGGGGATTTAGCTGATAAACTATCTCATCCTAAAAATGGAATTACTAAAATTTACCATATAGAATTAAATAAAAGTTTAAGTCAAGGAGATTTTAATAAAATTCAATTTGGTTTAGAATTAGAAGATGGATTAATTAAGCCAGATAACATTTCTTACGTTGCTGGTGCTAGTAAACGAGAAGTTGGCATTCAAATACACAGTGGTAAAAATAGAATTGTTCGTAGAATTTTTGAACACCTAGGTTACGACGTTGTTAAATTAGACCGTGTAGTCTATGGAAACTTAACTAAAAAGGATTTACCACGTGGTAGATGGAGATTTTTAGAAGAACACGAATTAATTCAGATTAAACATTTGATTAAATAAAGTTAATTAAACTAATTACATAAAAAAGACAACGAAAAATCGTTGTCTTTTTTATGTATAGCACATGCAAAAAATTATTTTCTTTAATAAAATTTATAATCTAGATTTTTGCAAAATCTCTGTGTAGTAATCGGTATACATTGGTAAAATTTTCTCCAAATCAAAATCTTTAGCTCTTAAATAAGCATGTTCTTTAAATTCATTTAAAGTATCCTCATTTTCTAAAATCATGATGGCATTTTTAGCCATATCTTCCACATCGCCAACATTGCTCATGTAACCACAATAACCATCTATATTTAATTCGGGTAATCCACCCGCATTAGTACTGATAACAGGAACTTTACAAGCCATAGCTTCTAAGGCTGCTAATCCAAAACTTTCAGATTCTGAAGGCATAACAAATAAATCAGACACTGATAATATTTCCTCTATAGCATCTTGTTTACCTAAAAATCTTACATTTTCACAAATTTTTAATTCTCTGCACAATTGTTCGTTTGCAGTACGTTCTGGTCCGTCGCCAACCATTAAAAGTTTCGAAGGGATTCTTTCCTGAACTTTCTGAAACATTTTGATAACATCTTGCGTACGCTTAACTTTTCTAAAATTAGAAGTATGAATTAAGATGCGTTCATTATTTGGTGCAATTGCTTTTTTAAAATGATCTTTTGGTTTTAAACTAAAACGGTTAAAATCTATAAAATTCGGAATTACTTTGATTTCTTTGGTTATTTCGAAGTGATTATATGTATCTTCTTTCAAATCTTCAGAAACAGTAGTAACACCATCACTTTGATTAATAGAGAAAGTTACCACCGGTTTATAGGTAGCATCTTTTCCAACTAAGGTGATATCTGTACCATGTAAGGTTGTTACAAAGGGAATATTAATTCCATAAGTTGCTAAAATTTGCTTCGCCATAAATGCAGCAGAAGCATGTGGAATAGCATAGTGCACATGAAGAATATCTAATTTCTCAAAACGCACAACATCAACCAATTTACTTGCCAAGGCAGATTCATAAGGTGCGTAATCAAATAATGGGTAATCTCTTACCGAAACTTCGTGATAAAATAAATTCTCTGAAAAGAAATCTAAACGTGCAGGTTGGCTGTAGGTAATAAAATGAACCTGATGACCTTGATTGGCAAGTGCTTTCCCTAGTTCTGTAGCTACAACACCGCTACCGCCAAAGGTAGGATAACAAACAATTCCTATTTTCATTAATTTATAATTAGTAGCTAAAATTAGCAAAGCAAATTAACTTATATCAAATTTAAATTGTGTTATATCTAAGTAATAAAATTGATGGTTAACTAACAAAAACAACTAATAAACAAGCAGTGTTTGATCGTATTTTAAAAAATAAAACTAGCTTTTCATTTCTTCTTTAATAACCAAATACATTTCATTGGGGCGTTGGGTGCCAATAAAATATTCTAAGCCATCTCTATCAGTTAATACAATTGCGTCTTTACCAGAAGAGTAAAAGCGTATGGTTCCTTTTTTATGTAGATTATAAACAGGATTATTAAATATAAAGTTATTGTAATCAGATTTTTTAACTTTAACAATATGATTTAAGTCGATTTTAACTTTTTTGGCTGTCCATAAACCACTTAAAATGACCATTTTGTTTTCTACAATCGTTTTATACTGAATTAGAAATAATAAAGCAATAGAAACTCCAATAATGCCAAAACCAACTACCAGAAAAAGATCGACAGTATTGTCACGATCACGTTCATAAACATACACTCCAAAACAAAAAGCAGCCATAACAAGCCTTATTGCAATTCTAATATAATCACGGCCGATATACTGTTTTTCGAGAAAGAAATTTTTCTGATCCATTTCTATTTTGATAATTCGAAGATAGCAACTTTTTTTGTTGTTATGGTTACTTTATACCTATTGTCTTGCCTTAAACCTGCTATCCAAATTATTTCTCCGTTGCCATTTATTAATAAAGGAACTTTTTCTTTTTCAGGAAGAGGCACTTTATTGTCTATTAAAAAATCACTTAATTTCTTATAATTACTCATGCCTAAGGGCATAAACTTATCTCCATCTTGTTTAAAACGAATGATTAAGGGTAATATCAATTTATCTAAATCGACAAAAGCTTTATTGGGATTAGCTTCTACTAAAAGCAAATCTGTTTTTAAAAATGAAATTTTGTGATCTTCAATCATTATACTCTGATCAGTAGAATGCATGTAGTAATGGGCATCAGAATCATGCTTTTTAATTGGAGACAGCAATAAATCTTCTCTATTAATTGTTGCTCTATGTGTAGCACTATAAAATGATGTTCCGCTTTGTTTATTTAAGGATTCTAAAATATCACCAACAACAATGGCTGAAAAATGATATGCTTTTAACAATTCGAAAAATAATAATTTTTGTGGTTTTAATTTTTCTATTTGCGCAATAGAAAGGTAAAGATTATCATTATCAATTCTTATAATCCGCTTTCTTGCCTCCTCAACAACTTGCAATAATACTTCTTCTGTTTCTGCAAAACGAACAATATTTTGAGCAAAGGTTTCCTCTAAGTTTGGGTTAATTTGCCGCAGTTGCGGAATAACATTTAAGCGTATTCTATTGCGAGCATACTTACTGGTTTCATTCGAGCTATCTTCAACATAGTCGATGTTATTTTCCTTTATCATTTGATCGATTTGTAATCGTGATAAAAACAATAAAGGTCTAACAATTTTATCTCTTTTTGGCAAAATTCCATGCATACCACTAATTCCAGTACCACGTGTTAAATTAAGTAATAAAGTCTCTATCGAATCATTTTGATGATGCGCTACAGCAATATAATCGTAGCTCTTTTCTTTTCGAATTTCTTCAAACCATTGGTAACGCAAATCTCTAGCTGCCATTTGAGTAGAAATATGATGCTCTTTTGCATAAGCTTTTGTATTAAAATGCTGAACATAAAAAGACACCGATAAAGTTGCTGCAAGTAGTTTCACAAAACTTTCGTCACGCTGCGCTTCGTCTTCTCGCAAATTAAAATTACAATGTGCTATACTAAACTGATATCCAGCGAGTTTAAATAGCTGAGCCATCAGAACAGAATCTTTACCCCCACTTACTGCAAGCAAAATTTTATCTTGTTTAACAAAAAGGGCATTAGTTTTGATAAAGTTTAAAAACTGCTGTAAGGGTAACATGGATCAAAAATATTTAAATTTAACCGTGATAAGCTTACGTTATTAAAAAAAAAATAAACCTAACTTTGTAAAGTGCATAAATTACGACTTTTCTTTATTCTATTTTCATTGCCTTGCGCTTTATTTGCTCAACAAAAATCTAGAGTTGAGCTTATCAATTCATTACGCTTAACGGTTGACAACAAAACTAATATTAGTTATGTTAAAAAACCTACATTTAAGCATGATAACGCCATATTAACTTGTGATAGTGCAGTTTTTTATACTAACCTGAATTATTTTGAGGCATTTAAAAATGTTCACATCAATCAGGCAGATACCATGAATATTTACAGCGATCTGTTAAATTATGATGGCAATAGTAAAATGGCCCATTTAATTAATAACGTTAGAATGGTTGATCCCACATCAGTATTGACCACCAATATTTTAGACTATGATATGGGTTTAAAAATTGGCAAATATTTAGATGGCGGTAAAATTGTAAATAAAGAAGTAACTATTACGAGTAAAAGAGGTTGGTACTTTGCCAATAATAACGATGCCTGGTTTAAACAAAATGTAGATATTGTTACACCGCAAGCCAAAATAAAATCAGATTCTGTAAAATATAATACCGTTAGTAATTGGGCATATTTTTATGGCAAGACCAATATTAAAGGTAAAGACGACA
>JBBSRF010000054.1:0-11574 GCA_038243335.1 Sphingobacteriales bacterium | reverse complement strand
TCATAAAAGTACCACCTAAAATCAGTTTCTTATTTACTTGGTAATCTAACCTTGTACCAAAAAGCGATCGTTGTTGCAACCCAAAAAGTTCATTATTCTCTGTGGTTATTCTAATCGGCTGACCAGAAGAAAGCAAAGTAGTATTTATAATTTTAACTCTTCCACCTTGATAATCTACAGTAAAATCTGATCCCTCTTGCAAAGGTATTGTTCCAGAGAAAACTTTTACAGAGCCTTCAGTAACATTAATAGAATTTAAAGAAAACTCTGAAGAAATTTCTGATTGATATGTTCCTTTAACGATATATAAATTTTTATTACTAAACAGTTGTTGAGCAACAACTTTTGTAGAATCATATAATTGGGGATAACTATATTTATCGGCTAAAGCTTGCTCTGTAGGTAAATCAAATTTATTAGCTAAATCTTTTCCAAATGGCTCTATTACTGGAAATATGATACGCCCATTTTGTGGATCAATGGTTATGTAGCCATTATTTGTATTATCAATTAAATTACTTAATCCATAATTTGAAGAAGATCCAAAGAAATTATTTTGGTTATCGTACTGATTTTGATTGGATGTAAATGGTTTATTTTCTGCCTCAAAGTCAAAAACACCATCTGGTTTTTTTTCTCTTTGTTGGTTAAGCTGATCTAGGTTTGTTAGAGCGATGTATTGTTTTAAAGCAGTTTTATTGCCTTCTCTAATTAAAGGCATTTCTATACCTGTTTTATCGTCAATCCTAAAAATATCCAATTTAAAATTTTGTCTGCTAATTTGATACCCACCCATCGAATAGATGTTTTTCATCATCAAATCCCAAGTTGGCAAATTAGTTTTAATCGTTTCATTTTTTAATAATTTACTAAACAAAACTTTTGGAGTAGCTTGATCAAAATTAATATCAGTAGAGAATTCTCCAACTTGATATTCTACACCATTATAAGTATAACGATACGAAACAGCTAAAACTTCATCTGCATTTAGAGGATTGTTTAGTGAAATATATCCCAATTGCGGTTGAAAATTATATTCTCTCTCATTCAATTTTCGTGCATAGGTAACTTTGGCAAAGTTATCTGTGCCTCCATTTGTTTGAAAATAATTAATTACATCATTAGAATTGGTTTGTCTAGCGTTTGGAGCAGATATGGCTAACTTTGCCAATAGATCATTTGACGGAGTTGGGAATGTAGGATTAGTAAAAGCAGATGGTAAAACCGATGCTCCACCATTTATTTGAGCAGCATTATAAGGTTGGTTTTCACCTAAATCTAAAAATGCCAAAATATCCCTAGAATCTTGTGTATTACCTGTTTTATTCGTAATCCATACCTCAATTTTTGTAATTAGAATACCTGATAATAAAGTTGGTGGATTAGCTAGTGATCTATTATAATTATCTCTAAAATATTTTGCTAAAAAGTAATGTCTATTTGCTTCATAATCACTACCACTAAACCTAAACTCATTTTGTTGAGCTCCATTGTTTAGTCGTATTTCTTTGGACTGTGATTTCTGCTGTGAAAATACAGTTGCAATGGATAGTTTACCAAACTGTAATTGCGTTTTAACACCAAATAAAGATTGCGTACCATTAATCAGCGTAGTATTTAAAGGCAAGCTTACATTTCCTGCTTCAATTTTTTTTATAATATCATCTTCGTCACCTGTATAATCCAATTTAATTTGATTCTCAAAATCAAATTGTGCTTCGGTATTGTAATTCATATTAATCTTCATCTTGGCACCAATGTTACCAATTAGATCCATTTGAATACGCTGATTAAAATCAAAATTACTTTGTACTCTTTGGCGCTCATTAAATAAAGGATTTTCATTTTTATTAATACGCCCCAAAAAAGTTAATTCTGCTGTACCTCTTGGCTGAATATCAATAGTTGTACCACCAAATATTTTCTCGAAAACTCTGCTATTAATTCGGATAGGCGGGATTATACCAGTTTTTCTAACTTCAGCAAGCTCTATATTGGATAAAATGCGCCAATTTTCACGTTTAATGTCAGCATTAACTAAGCGTAAATATTGTTCAACAGTTAAATATTGGGGAGTAGAAAAAAGCCTATCCCCTATTCGTTCTGATAAAATATAAAGCTTATTTATTGGATCATACTCAACTTCTTTTTTAATATTCTCTGGAAGTTTAATGAATGGATTGGCGAAAGTTCTAAAGCCTAATTTTTGTTTTTCTTTTAAATTAAAACTGTTCTTTGAAGAATCGACATTACTTTTTGATGTAGCTACCTGAGCATAACTGGCAGCAATTGAAAAAATTAAAAATAAGAAAACAATTAGACTAATTTTATTTATCAATCGCAATTTTATTATAAGTTTTTTAAAGCAATTTTAATCATTTGTTCTACAGTTAAGTCTTGATCTGATTTTTTAATAGCATTATCTAATGCTTTTTCAGCAACGTTTTTACTAAATCCTAACATTATTAAGGCAGATAAAGATTCATCTTTAATTGTATTATGCAACGGCATAGAAATTAATGAATCTGGACCTTCCTTCTTTAACTTATCTTGTAATTCTAAAACTATTCTTTGGGCAGATTTTGCACCGATTCCCTTAATTTGCTGTATTAATGCCAAATCTGCATTAATAATTGCGTTTTGTATTTCTGCAGGAGTTATAGATGATAGCATTATTCTACAAGTAGCAGCACCTATACCAGAGACAGAAATGAGATGTAGAAACAATCTTCTCTCACCTTCATCTGCAAAACCATATAACGTATGCGAATCTTCCTTAACTTGTAACCAAGTGTAAATCTTACATCGTTCTACATTGCCAATTGCAGAATAGGTGTTTAGCGATATATTGATGTGATAACCAACTCCACCAGCCTCAACAATGATATAAGTTGGACATTTAAAAGTCAGTTTCCCATCAATATATGCAAACATTATAAATTATTTTTTAGCTATTCTTTTTAAAATTCCTTTGCCTTTTTTTGAATTCATAGCTTCTTCCTTAGCTTGAACATCTAATACAGCAATAGTTACCATATTTACTATTTCTCTAACAGAGCTCCCCAACTGCACAATGTGAACAGGCTTTTTAAGACCTAATAAAATAGGTCCTACTGCTTCTGCACCGCCTAACTCTTGTAGTAATTTATAAGCAATATTTCCTGACTCTAAGTTAGGAAAAACTAAGGTATTTGCTGGAGCATCTACCAAATTACTAAAAGGAAAGTTTTCTTTTAACAAGCAATTATTAATCGCAAAGTTACCCTGCATATCTCCATCTACTACTATATCAGGATGTTTTTCATGCAGAATATTAACTGCTTTTTTCATTTTTTCAGGTATTGGCCCCTCGTTAGAGCCAAAGTTAGAATATGATAATAAAGCAATACGTGGTTGAACATTAAACTGTCTAACTGCTTTTTCTAATAGTAATGTTAAATCTACTAATTCTTCAACAGTAGGATTTATATTTACGGTGGTATCACCAAAGAATACAGGTCCTTTCTTAGTCATCATCATATACATGCCTGCAACACGATTAACGCCCTCTTCAGTACCTATAACTTGTAAAGCAGGCTTAATTGTTGAGACGTAATTTTTTGTCAAACCAGAAATCATGGCATCAGCTTCACCAAACTCTACCATAGCTGCACCAAAGTAGTTACGGTCTCGCATCAATTTATTAGCTTCAAATAAAGTAACACCTTTTCGTTGTCTTTTCTGATGTAAAGCTTCAGCATACTTTTTCATTTTAGCTGGTTCTGCTGCTGGTTCTCTAATTTCAACACCATCTAATTCTAAAGCATTCTCTATAATTAACTGATTAATAATTTCTTTATGGCCTAATAAAATAGGAATTGCAATATTGTCATCTTTAACAATTTGTGCAGCTTTTAAAATTTTATAATTGTCAGCCTCTGCAAAAACAACACGTTTTGGAGCAGATTTAGCTTTGTTTGTAATGGCACGCATAATAGAATCGTCCATACCTAATCGGCGTTTTAATTCCTCTGCGTAGGCATCCCAATCTGTAATCTTTTTACGAGCAACGCCACTATCTATAGCTGCTTTAGCAACTGCCATAGAAACGTTTGTCATCAAACGGAAATCCATTGGCTTAGGAATAATATATTCTTTACCAAATTTGATGTTACGTAAATTATAAGCCATGTTTACTGATTCAGGAACAGTTTTTCTAGCTAATTCGGCAATTGCACGTACTGCAGCAATTTTCATTTCTTCATTAATGGAAGTTGCCCTAACATCTAAGGCACCTCTAAAAATATAAGGAAAACCCAACACGTTATTAACTTGATTTGGATAATCAGATCGACCAGTCGCCATAATCAAATCTTTACGTGCACCAATTGCTAAATGATAGGCAATTTCTGGATTAGGATTAGCCATTGCGAAAACAATTGGGTTTTTAGCCATTGATTTCAACATATCTACAGTAACACAATCTGCAGATGAAAGCCCTATAAAAACATCTGCATCCTTTAATGCTTCTGCTAAGGTATTTAAATTACGTTTTGTAGAAAATTCTTTTTTAATTGCGTCCAGATTATCTCGATCAGCACGAATAACACCTGTTCTATCGCACATTACAATATTCTCTAATTTTGCTCCTAAAGTAACGTATAAACGAGAACATGAAATGGCAGCTGCTCCTGCGCCATTTACTACAATTTTAACTTTATCTATTTTTTTCTTTTGAAGATCGCAGGCATTTAATAATGCCGCTGCCGAGATTATTGCAGTGCCGTGTTGGTCATCATGCATTACCGGAATATTCATTTCCTCTTTTAAACGGCGTTCGATTTCAAAACATTCTGGTGCTTTAATATCTTCTAAATTTACACCACCAAAAGTTGGTTCTAAAGCTTTTACTATCTTAACAAAATCATCAACATTTTTTGTATCCAATTCCAAATCGAAAACATCAATATCAGCAAAGATTTTAAATAATAAACCTTTACCTTCCATCACAGGTTTACTTGCCTCTGGACCGATATCTCCCAAACCTAAAACAGCTGTCCCATTACTAATAACGGCCACCAAATTACCTTTTGCAGTGTATTTGTATACATCTTCGTTGTTATCTGCAATTTTTAAACATGGTTCTGCCACACCCGGCGAGTAAGCCAATGTTAAATCTCTTTGAGAAGAGTATGGTTTAGTTGGTATAACCTGAATTTTACCTGGTCTACCTTGAGAGTGATAATCTAATGCGTCTTGTTTTCTATTCGTTTTACTCATAAAATACTTTTTGGTAACAAGCAAAGTTACGATTATTTTCTACGAAGCATAGGTTTTTTTAAGGATTAACAAAGTGTGATATAAGCAAAATTACAAGTATCCTCTATAAGATAATTTTAGTTTTTGATTTAATTAAAATATGAAAAACAGATTATCCTTTAATAATTTTTAAAACCATACCTGGTTGTAAAGCAGCTTTAGTTAAAGCATTAATTTTTTTGATGTTGTCAACAGTTGCACCATCAAATTTTTCTGCTATGCCAGAAAGTGTATCACCTTTTTTTACAGTATAAGAAAAATAATTTTGGGTAGATTTAATCATTTTAGCTACTGTTTTACTATAAATCTTTAACTTCTGTCCAGGAATAATAGTGTTACTTTTTAACCTATTCCAAACTTTAAGGTCTTGTACTTCAACATTAAATTTGGCTGCAATATTGCTTAAGTTTTGGCTAGGCATCACCTTATGATAGAGAATAGATGATGATTTATTTTCTGCTACTATTTTTTTCTTTCTTAAATCTCTTACATCGTCTGTAGAGGCTAAAATAAGTTTGCGTTCTGTTTCAATATCCGCATTTAAAACATCGTATAATAATGAATAATTTACACTTGCAACTTTTGGCAAAATCAATCTTTTTGGAGCTTCTATTGTACCATTTATAATTTTCTTCTTATAGGATGGATTTAATCCATAAAGCATTTCTTCCTCATAATTTATAGCTTTTGCTACATCCGCTAGAGAAATAAAATGATTAACTGCAATGGTATCAGTTTTAAAATTAAGAGTTGATTCTTTAAATGCAATGTCATGTGTAGCTGCATAATTCATTACATAAACTGTGGCAATAAAGGCTGGCACATAATCACGTGTTTCTTTTGGCAGAAAAGGTCTAATCTTCCAAAAATCTCTTGAACCTGCCTTATCTATTGCACGCGTTACATTGCCCTTACCACAATTATAAGCTGCTATTGCCAAAAGCCAATCGCCAAGCTCTTCATAAGCATCTCTAAAATATGCAGCCGCAGCATAACTCGCCTGAATTGGGTCTTTACGTTCGTCTACAAAATTATCCATGTTTAGACTATACGCCTTTGCTGTACTAAACATAAATTGCCACATTCCAGTTGCACCAACTCTAGAAACCGCATGGGGATTCATAGAAGATTCTATAATAGGTAAGTACTTTATTTCGGAAGGAATTTGATAAGAAGTAAGTGCTTTCTCAAATATTGGAAAGTAATAATTAGAAAGACCTAACATCTTCCCCATCTGATCCTTGCGCTTACTATAAATATCTATAAAATGTTGTACATATTCGTTATAGCTGAGGGGAACGGTCTTTTGAATTGAATCTAAACGTAATTTATAAATATAATTTTGATTAAAAAACTGAACATCATCTATTTCTGGAACTGCTACAGTATCATTTAATGGTGCTAATGAGATTTTTTTTAAGATGGAGTCTGTTTGAGCAGTTTTTTTTGGAGTTTGAGCCGAAACTGTAAAAACTCCTAGAAAACTTACTATACTTAGTACTATTCTTCTCATAGGCATTAAGTTGATAAAAAATAACTAAATATCTCAGTCATTTATTTTTCAATATAGTGGTTTAAATTAATTATTTAAAAACCGATGTGATAAATTGAGTAGTTCTTGCTCGTTAAAATGTTTAGTCATTAATTGTACACTTAACGGTAAACCTTTTTTATTATTGCCCAAGGGCAAAGCAATTGCTGGAATACCAGCTAATGAGGCTAAAACAGTATAAATATCTGCCATGTACATTATTAAAGGATCTTCTATATTTTCTCCAATTTTAAAAGCTGGCGTTGGTGTAACTGGGCTTAATAAAAAGTCATAAGTATTTAATAGTGTAACTATTTTATCTTTAATTAACCTGCGTACTTTTTGTGCTTTTTGATAATAGGCATCATAATACCCAGCACTTAATACAAAAGTGCCCAATAAGATTCTTCTTTTTACTTCTTCGCCAAAGCCTTCAGCTCTACTTTTTTTATATAAAATATTTAAACTTTCTGCTTGCGTATTGCGGTAACCATAGTGAACTCCATCATATCGTGATAGATTTGATGATGCTTCAGCAGTGGTTAAAACATAATAGGCTGGCACAAGATAGTCTAGCAAATCGAATGATACATATTCTACTGTATGACCTTGAGCTTTGAATTTTTCTATAGAATTTAAAATAGCTGTTTTAATTTCAGAGTCTAAAGCATCGTTTTCGATAGTTTCTTTTAAAATAGCTATTTTTTTAGTTTCTAATTGTAATAGATTCTCACTATAATTAGGAACAGGCAAATTAGAAACGGTACTATCTGAATCATCTACTCCAGCTAAAACTTCCAGTAATAAAGCAGCATCAGTAATTGAAGAAGTAATGGTTCCAACCTGATCAAAAGAGGAAGCATAGGCAATTACACCATAACGAGAAATACGACCATAAGTTGGTTTAAAGCCGATGTTCCCACAAAATGCTGCAGGTTGACGAACTGAACCACCTGTATCTGTACCTAGAGCGGCTAAACACATATCTGCTTGCACTGCAACTGCAGAACCTCCAGATGAACCACCTGCAACTCTCTGTTCATCTATTGCGTTTTTAACAACGCCAAAATAAGAGGTTTCATTTGAACCGCCCATAGCAAATTCATCACAATTTAATCTACCAATAATAATGGCATCCTCTTGTAATAAACGATCTACAACAGTAGATGAATAGGGTGAAACGAAATTTTCCATCATTTTTGATGATGCGGTCACTTTATGGTCCTTGTAACAGATATTATCTTTAATACCAATAACCATACCGGCAAGTTTACCTTGCGTACCATTGTCTATTTTTTGTTGAACAAGGTCTGCTTGCTTGGCTGCAGAATCAAAAAACACCTCATTATAAGCATTGAGGTGTTGATTGTTTTTAATTTGCTCAAAATAGTAATAAAGTAAATCCTTTACTTGGAGCGTTTTATGCGTAAGTTTTCCTTGTATCTCTATTAAAGAGGTATATTTCTTCAAAACTTAAAATTAAAGGGAGAATAAAATACGAATTAAAGTGGTTTGTTTTCGTTAGTACTGTTTGTAGGATTTGTAGGATTTCCACTTTCATCTAAACCATCTTTACCTTCTTTAAACTCTTTCATACCCTTACCTAGCCCACGCATTAATTCTGGGATTTTTTTACCTCCAAATAATAATAATACTACTAAAACAATCAGCGTAATTTCCATTGCGCCTAATGCTGCTAATATTGTTGGTTGTATCATGTTGTTTTATTTAATTTCTATGTTAATTTTTAAGAGTGAATTTCGTTGCTTTTGTTGTCAACTTTTATTTCTTCCTCCGTTTTCACTGTTTCTTCAATATCATTATGCTCAGCAACTAAATCTGTATTTGCTGTTACTTCTAGTTCTGCAGTTGGATGATGATGTTCGGCATGATTTTCTTCTTCAGCTTTCATCTCATTATCCAAATCAATAGCATTGATGTTTCGATGTATTTCTCTCTTTACGCCCTCAGAAGCATCTTTAAAGTCTCTAATTCCTTTTCCTAAACCTCTGGCCAATTCTGGCAATTTTTTACCTCCAAATAACAAAAGTACCACTACCATAATGAGCATTATCTCACTACCACCCATGTTTAAGAACTCTAATAATGTCACTGAATACATCTCTAATCTATTTATATACAAATATACGAATTAATATACTTTGTAGTTTTATCTTGCTATCCAGCTTTCTGGATTTAATGCTGTTGAACCTCTATGAATTTGGAATTGTACTTCTGCAACATCTCCAGCTAAACCAGCTGTACCCAGCGTTTGTTTAGTATTTACTCTATCACCTTTGGAAACACTTACACTCTTTAAGTTTTGATATACGGTAAAATACTCTCCATGGTTTATAATTACCCAAAATCTACCTTGTACTGCCTGAACAGTTGTAACTTTACCATCAAAAACAGCTCTTACCGCAGCGTTTTCTGAAGTTTGATATGTAATACCATCATGCCTATCTACTGCCTGACCGAACATAAAAGTACCAAATTTTGAGGTTATATAACCATTTGCTACAGGAGAAGGTAAACTTCCTTTATTGCTCTCAAAAGATTCAGAAAGTTTAGCTGCCTCTGGCGTTGCTCTTAAAACTTCTGAATTAGATTTTTCTTTAACAGGCGCTACTACAGGTGCTGGTCTATTTTCTGCTTTAGCTTTTGCCGCTGCAATTCGGTTCGCTTCTCTAACCTCATCTTCAGCTTTTTTACGAGCTAGCTCTATTTCTCTTTTAATTGCTGCTCTAATTTGCCTATCAATTGCGTCTTGTTGTGCTCTACGTGATTTAATATCCTGATTAAATTGTTTTTCTTGCTTACTTAATTTATTAAGCACAACAGACTGCTCATTTCTATTTTTATCAAGCTTACTTTTCTCACTAACTTCTTCCTTTAACAAGCTACTTTTGTTTTTTAAACTTTTGTCTAAAACAACAATTTGATTACTTAAATCTTTTTCCGTTCCTTGTATATAAGCTGCTTGTTTTTTTCGATACTGTCCAAACTGCTGTAAATACTTAATTCTTTTGTAAGCCTGATTGAAATCACTTGCTGCAAAAATGAACATCATTTTATCATATGAATTTCGATTTCGTTGGGCAAACCTTATCATTCCTGCATATTCTTTTTTCAAATCTGACAATCTAGTTTTAAGATTTTGTACCTTACCTGTGTTCTCTGTAATTTGCTGATCTAAATTTTTAACTTCAGCGTTAATAGTTGAAATTTTTTCTTGACGGAGTCTTATTTGAGCCTTAATCGCATTGATTTGACCGATGGTTAATTTTTTACCATTGACAGTCTTTTTCAGATTTTTTTGCGCTTCAACAATTTGTCTTTCTAAAGCTTCTTTTTTACGTGTAAGTTCTTTTGCTGTTTGCGCAAAAGTAGATAAACAGCAAAATGCAAAAATTAAAGAAAGGAGTAATTTATATAACTTCATTTCATCAAAAATATAAAAATTTAGTTGATAAGCTCATAATTTTTAGGAACATTAAAAGGGAAATCTACAGGAATATTACTTTCTATTTTAGAAAACTCTATCCCTATAATCATTTTTTTTAATCCCGACATCGTGCTTATATTTAAGCTAGAAGGAAATAAGGCATTATTTAATGGAGTATATTTACCATAAGAAACTTTAAATGCCTGACCTGCTTTTGCATCATTTAAGGTAGTTTCAGTAACTTTTAATAAGGTGTTAAATATACTTTTATAAGCTAAATTTTCATTGTTACCATTAATTATCCAAACACCATTTTCTTGTATTAAATTAGATTTGACAGTCATAAAATCTGGCACGGAATTTCCAGATAGAACTGCCTGCAACAAATCAAAATTAACTTGTTTATTGGTGTATTTATATATATAGCTAAATGGCTTTTTGGTATATGTTTTCTCCAGTTTATTTAAAAGGAACAAACTATCTGGCGTAATCATAGCTCTTGCTACCTCCACAATACCTCCTGCGGCGGTTATTATTACCCAAATCTTTTTATCCTTCTGTATACGAATATTCATCGTCACATTATTTTGCTCTCCATTTATATCTAAGTCTGCTTTGCCTTTTAAAGCTAGTGTATTAAAGTCTAAATTTTTACTCTTCAATAGTTTTAAAGTTTCTGGTTTTTTATCGATTTCAGCATTATCTTGATTGGTAACTGGCGGCGCAGCAATAATTATTTTTTTGGTTTTACAGCCAAAAGACAACATGATGACCACTAATAAAAACAACTTACTTAAAATATTTTTTTTCATTTATTTTTTGATTTAATTTCTCAGAATTATTTCCTGATTGTTTAGCTTTTTTCCATTGCATTAATCCATTTGTTTCTTCACCTTTCAGAAAAAGAATATCGCCATAATGCTCTAAGTAAACGGGATTTAAGGCTTCATTGTTTTGCAAAGCTTTCTGTATCCAAATTAATGCCTGATCGTATTTACCTAGTTTTAAAAGAACGAAAGCATAAGTATCTGCGATAGACGCATTTCTCGGTAGCGCTTCTGCAGCTTTTGAAGCTAGTGTTTCAGCTTTACTAAGGTTATGGTTTCTTAACGCCAAATAGTAAGCATAATTACCTAAAGTTAAATAATTATCTGGTGATAGGACTATTGCCTTATCAAATGCAAGGTCTGCTTCATCAATGACAAGTATTTTAGCTGTATGAATTCCTAGTGCACCATTTTCAGCCATATAACTAATTCTTCCTGGTGTACCTACGACAATATGTGGATTGGATTTA
>JBBSRF010000053.1:0-11697 GCA_038243335.1 Sphingobacteriales bacterium | reverse complement strand
TAGAATGGAAAAGTTATCAGCTAAATCCTGATTATCAAAATACTAATAATGAAAATTTTTATGAATACTTATCCAGGGCAAAAGGGATGTCAATTGACCAGGTAAAACAACTTTCTGGCAGTGTAAGTGAAATGGCTAACAATGTCGGTTTATCCTTATCATTCGATAAAAATATTCCTGCTAATTCATTTAATGCTCACCGACTAATCCATTTTGCTAAAACTAAGGGTATGCAAGATCAAGCAGAAGAAGCTTTATTTCATGCACATTTTATGGAAGGAAAAGACATCGCACAACTTTCTGTTTTAATTGAATTAGGAGAACAAATAGGTTTAAATAAAAACGAAGTTGAAAAAATCTTACTGAGTGATGAGTTTACTGAAGCTGTTCGTTATGATGTTTATGAAAGTAAGCAGATTGGCGTAGGTGGCGTTCCTTATTTTGTTTTCGATAGAAAATTTGCTTTATCTGGCGCACAACCTGTTGAAGCTTTTGTGGCTGCAATTACACAGAGTTTTACGGAATGGAAAGATACACAGCCTAAAACAGCTCTAAAATCATTAAATAAAAATGATGGTGCCGTTTGTGACGAAAATGGATGTGAGCTTTAGTTGTTTTTGTCATCCTTACGAGGGAAGGAT
Source organism: Sphingobacteriales bacterium (assembly GCA_038243335.1). Taxonomy (GTDB): domain Bacteria; phylum Bacteroidota; class Bacteroidia; order Sphingobacteriales; family Sphingobacteriaceae; genus Pedobacter. The sequence continues at coordinate 11,056 of JBBSRF010000053.1, read as the reverse complement.
CTGAAACATGGAGTTTGTTAATAGAATGATCGAGCTTTGACAACTTTCTTTGCTACTTGCTAGAAATTTGACAAAGCTATTTTTCATCCTCATCTCGGAGAGCATGGCGACGAGAGATCTGTTAATTGAAATTGGCCGCATTAGATTTTTCCTCGTTCCTCGTTCGAAATGACGATTGTTTTTGTTACATTTTCTTCAATGGCTCCAATAAATATTCAAGTCCATTTGCTTTAATTTCATACATGGTGGCTAACAAACCCCCTAATTTGCCAGCTGGGAAGCCTTTACTATGATACCAAACCAAGTATGGCTCTGGCAAAGAACACAATGTACATCCTGTATACTTACCAAATGTCATTTTCATTTTAACGAGCGCTAATAATAAGTTTGGGTCCATTTGTTTTTGTCATTCTGACTAAGGAAGAATCTAAATTTTTAAATGAGATCCTTCGCTTATGCTCAGGATGACAAATCTACTTATATCAACTCCAACATTTCAATAGCCTCATCCACATTGTTAATACTATCAAAAGAAATACGCAAGCTATCTTTAACTTCTTTTAAATTACACAATCGTGGATGTTGTTGCGCAAAAGCTAAAATACCATTAAATATTTCCGAATCAAAGAATTTAGATTGTTTATCACTCACAAAATATCCGCGAAGAATTCCTTTTTTAAAGCTAAGCTTCTCAAAACCTAAGCGTTTGCCAACCCATTGCAATCGTAAAACTTTTAACATCGCTTTAACCTGTGTTGGCACTGGTCCAAAACGGTCTTGCAATTCCTTTTCAAAAGCCAATAGCTCAATTTCATTTTCTATTTTAGAAAGCTCGGTGTATAAGTTATATCGCTCTGTTATGCTAGTTACATAACCATCAGGAATGTGCATTTCTAAATCTGTATCTACTTGAGTGAAATTTACAAACGCTCTTGCAGGTTCGTCTTTAAATAAATCTTTAAACTCAGCATCTTTTAACTCGTGGATGGCCTCATCTAAAATTTTGTTATACATTTCAAAACCAATTTCAGCAATAAATCCACTTTGTTCGCCTCCCAATAAATTTCCACTTCCACGTATATCTAAATCGCGCATAGCGATGTTAAAACCGCTACCTAAATCAGAAAATTCCTCAATCGCACTTAATCTTTTCCTCGCTTCGTTGGTTAAAGTGGATAAAGGCAAACTCAATAAATAACAGAATGCTTTTTTATTAGAACGGCCCACCCTACCACGCATTTGGTGCAAATCGCTTAACCCAAACATGTGTGCATGGTTAATGATAATGGTATTGGCATTTGGAATATCCAACCCAGCCTCAATAATTGTTGTGGCGACTAATACATCTTTTTCTCCATTGATAAAATCAAGCATTACATCTTCTAACTGATCGCCATCTAATTGTCCATGAGCAATCCCAATTCTTGCTTTTGGAACTAGCTTTTGTATCAAACCACCTAATTGTGGTAAATCATTTACACGGTTGTGGATAAAGAAAACTTGTCCGCCTCTATCTAATTCAAATTGCACCGCTTCTTGAATTAATTTATCGTTGAAAACGTGCAATTCAGTATTTACTGCCTGTCTATTTGGTGGCGGCGTACTCATGATGGATAAATCTCGAGCACCCATTAAAGAAAAGTGTAAAGTTCTAGGTATTGGAGTTGCAGTTAAAGTTAGCGTATCAACGTTAATTCGTATCGCACGTAGTTTTTCCTTTGCTGCCACTCCAAACTTTTGTTCTTCATCAATAATCATGATCCCTAGATCTTTAAATTTAACGTCTTTACTTAGCAAGCGATGCGTGCCGATAATAATATCTACTTTCCCTTGAGCAACACGTTCTAAGGTATCCTTAATTTGTTTTGAAGTTTTAAAACGATTGATATAGTCTACCGTACAGGGGAACTCTTTTAAACGGGCTGAAAACGTTTTGAAATGTTGTAAAGCTAAAATGGTTGTAGGAACCAATATAGCTGCTTGTTTGCCATTCGCAACCGCTTTAAAAGCCGCACGTATGGCAATTTCTGTTTTGCCAAAGCCAACATCTCCACAAACCAAACGATCCATTGGGTGTGGCGCTTCCATGTCCTTTTTTACATCACTAGTTGCCTTTACTTGGTCTGGCGTGTCCTCGTAAATAAAAGAGGCTTCCAATTCCGTTTCTAAATATCCATCTGGAGCAAACGCAGTTCCTACCTGAGATTTTCTTAATGCATAAAGCTTAATTAAATCTCGGGCAATGTCTTTAACTTTTTTTTTTGTGTTCTTTTTTAATTTATCCCAAGCTTCAGTGCCTAGCTTATTCATTTTAGGTTGTGTACCATCTTTCCCACTAAACTTCGCAATGCGATTTAAAGAGTTAATGTTTACATATAACAAATCATTATCTGCATATACTAAGCGGATCATCTCTTGGGTTTTGCCATTAACTTCAACTTTTTCTAAACCTGCATATTTACCAATACCGTGGTCTATGTGAGTTACAAAATCACCAGGTTTTAATTCGCGTAAATCTTTTAATGTTATTGCCTGACTACGTTGATAACCTCGCTTTAATTGGTACTTATAGAAACGATTAAATATTTGATGATCGGTATAAAAAGCTACTTTTTGTTGTGCATCTAAAAACCCTTCGCGAAGCGGAATATTGACCGGGGTAAATTTTGCCGTTTTGTCTATGTCATCTAATATCGCATATAAACGTTCGGTCTGTTTAGTAGAGTTTGTAAAGATGAAGTTATGAAAATGTAGATTTTCGTTCTCTTTTAAATTCTTGATCAACAAATCAAAATCTTTATTAAAAGATGGCTGCGGTTTGGTCTCAAAATGTATAATATTTTCCGATTGATAGAAAAACTGTTTGCCAAACTCTACTAAGGAAAAATCCTGAAATAAATCAGACAGCATTTTTTCATCTGTAAAAGAGAATTTTGGATCTAACCAATTCGGATTTTGTTGCTTATCAGCCAAGCCTAGCGCTTTCCAAAGCTCAGCCGCTTTTTTATAGCCCGCTTTAACAATATCTATAGTAGACTCTACATCCTTAAACCATAACTGAGTATCTTTTTCTATATAATCCAGAAGACTAATGTTGTTTTCTGTTAAAAATTTAGCTTGTACATTAGGTACAATAGTTAGACTTTTTACCTCATCAACCGAAAGTTGACTTTCAATTTCAAATGTTCTAATACTTTCTACTGTATCGCCAAAAAACTCAATACGATAAGGCAATTCATGTGAAAAAGAGAAAATATCTACAATACCGCCACGAACTGAAAATTGACCTGGTTCATAAACAAAATCAGAACGATCAAAATCATATTCATATAAGAATTCATTGATAAAATCTATACTTAAATTTGCGCCTAAACTAATTTCTAAAGTGTTTTTCTCTAAAATTGACCGGTCAATTACCTTTTCGGCTAATGCCTCTGGATAAGTAACTACAATTTTGCCGTATTCAGATTGATGATTTAATTCGTTTAATACTTCGGCCCTTGCCAAAACATTTGCAGTATCTATTTGTGTAAACTCAAAGGCTTTTCTAAAAGAAGATGGAAAAAGTAATATCTCTTTACCTAATATTCCTTCCAAATCTGAAAGAAAATAGGTTGCTTCTTCCCTATTGGGTAAAATAAATAATTGTGGTTTGTGCAATAAATAATAAGTAGCAGTTGCAATAACAGCGTCGGCAGAACCTATCAATCCCTTTAGTTGGGTCTTATTGCCCCTTCCTTTGTTTAACGAATTTGCCGTATTAATTACCCGTTCGTCTGTTTTGTATCTATTTATAAGGTCGCGAATGTTCACTAGGTAAAGGTAGAAATTTTGTTTAGTATCTAGTAGTTAGTATTAAGTATCAAGACAAAAAAGGTTAACAAATCTCTTTGTATTTATGTTTATAGTTTTTATAATTTCCTTGTAGCGCAAAACCTGTGGTTCTCTTGTAAATTCAATCCCGCCAATACTACAACCTTTTCCCAAAAACTCTAGAAAAGGAATTGGGGAAAAGTATTTTCGATTATGTCGGGGCTAATAAGCAAAAGCAGTTTTTATTTTTGGAGTTAGTAATACCGCTAAGCCTTTGTTTTTAAACCCAACAGTAGCGGCAGCCCCGAAATTTTCATGAGGGCTAAAGCAAATGGCGGGGCTACACTATCCAAAATGTGTTTGCTTTCATTTTCAAAAAGAGTATATATGCCTATTCATTTTTAAAAAGGAAAACTATTCTTCGAAGTATCAAGCCGTTTTGTCGATATTTTTTTTAGTTTCGTCGAGTCGGCTTTAAATTGAAGTAACAAAAGTCTTATCATTGCTTCTAATTAGTATAAAACGTGAAACATGAAGTACATTAAAAGCTTTCCGATAGAATTATTTTTCTGGCTTTCAGCTTTAGTGTTATTGGCAACAGCAAATCCACATGAACACCACTTTACCCTTTGCCCTTTAGCAAATTTAGGTTTTGATTGGTGCCCGGGCTGTGGTTTAGGAAGGTCAATTACCGCACTGTTTCGCGGAGATGTTAAAGCAAGTTTTGCGCAGCATTGGTTCGGCATTCCAGCCTTACTATTGATCGCTCACCGAATTTACCAACTCACTAACCAATTGTTTAAAAAAGAAATTAATTTAAAATATAAGGAGGATTAACCATGTTCGATTCACAATTTATGGCCTTAACAGGCATCACACCACAAGAATATAGCTATTTACAAACTGCAACAAACGGTTTAAATGAGCAACAAGTGCGTACATTTTTAATGATTTATACTGGGAAAAGAAAAAACCCAAGTGATATGCTTTTATTCTGTGTGATTGGCTTGTTTTTAGTCCCAGGTTTGCAAAGATTTATCATCGGACAGATTGGTATGGGAATTTTATACTTATTTACTGCCGGTTTATGTTTTATAGGTTCGATAATAGATATCGTTAATCACAAACAATTAGCATTTGAACACAATCAAAAAATGGTTTTTGAAAGTTTACAAATGGTAAGAATGGGCAACTTTTTATAATATAAATACACAAATTGAGCTAAATAATCTCCATAGGTATAAAAGCCTACGGAGATTTCTTATTTTTATACCATGAAGTTAGCCGAGATTACAAATTTCTTAGAAACTATTGCGCCCTTGAATTACCAAGAAGACTATGATAATTCTGGATTAATTGTTGGCAGTCCTAATGATGAGGTGAATAGTGCTTTAGTTGCCTTAGACTGTACTGAGCAAATTATTGATGAAGCGATTGCTAACAATTGCGATTTAATTATTACTCACCACCCTATCGTTTTTAAAGGATTAAAAAAGTTTAACGGTAAAACTTATGTAGAACGCGTAGTGCAAAAAGCCATTAAAAATAACATCTCGTTATATGCAATACACACTAATTTAGATCATGTTGCCGCGGGCGTAAATGGAGAGATTTGTAAACGACTTGGTATTGAACGGGCTAAGACATTAGCACCAAAATCTGGACTATTAAAAAAGTTAGTTACTTTTTGTCCTACAGCAAAAGCTGATGAGTTGAGAAATGCTTTATTTTCTGCCGGTGCCGGAAATATTAATAACTATAGCGAATGTAGCTTTAACACAGAAGGTATAGGAACGTTTAAAGCTGGCGATGACACAAACCCTTATGTTGGGCAAAAAGGCTCAAAACATCAAGAAGCAGAAGTTAGAATAGAAACAATTCTTAAAGTTCAGGACGAAAGAAAAATAGTGGTGGCTTTGCTAGAGAATCATCCATATGAAGAAGTTGCTTATGATATATATGCACTTACTAATAAATTAACTAATGTTGGTGCGGGAATGATTGGTTGGCTTCCACAAGAACTAGACTGCATAGATTTCCTTCAACATGTGAAAGAAAAAATGAATGCAAAAGTAATTCGGCATACCTCGCTATTACCAAAAAAAATTAAAAAAATTGCTGTTTGTGGCGGTTCTGGTAGTTTTTTACTCAAAGATGCAATTGCAGCAGGTGCTGATGCATTTATCACAGGAGACTTTAAATATCATGAATTTTTCGATGCAGAAGAACAATTAATAATCTGTGATATCGGTCATTACGAAAGTGAACAATTTACATCTAATTTGTTGATAGATAATATTCAAGAAAAATTTCCTAACTTTGCAATCCGTTTAACGGAGCATAACACAAACCCCATAAATTATTTCATTTAATGGAACAGACAGTAGAGCAAAAGCTAAAAGCTTTATACGAATTACAAAACATACATACTAAAATTGATAAAATTCGCCAAGTAAGAGGAGAGTTACCAATGGAAGTTGCTGATTTAGAAGACGAAGTTGCTGGTTTAGAAACTCGTATACAAAAAATCAAAGCTGAATTAGACGATACTGAGGACGCTATTGTTAACCGTAAAAACATGATTAAAGATTCTCAAGCTTTAATTAAAAAATACGAAAAGCAATTAGAAGACGTAAAAAATAACCGTGAATATGATGCTTTAACTAAAGAGGTTGAGATTCAGAATTTAGAAATTCAAGTTTGCGAGAAAAAAATTAGAGAGCATGGTTTTGATGTTGCTTCAAAAACAGAAGTTTATGATCAAGCTTTAGCTAATATCGAATCTAGAAAAGGAGATTTAGAGATTAAAAAAGGAGAATTAGCTACCATTACTTCAGAAACTGAAAAGGAAGAACAAGGTTTAGTTAAAAAAGCAGATAAAGCCCAAACTCAAATTGAGGAGCGTTTATTAACAGCTTATAATAGGTTAAGAAATAATGCGGTGAATGGCTTAGCGGTGGTAACAATCGAAAGAGATTCATGCTCAGGTTGTTTTAACCAAATCCCACCTCAACGACAATTAGACATCCGTCAACGTAAAAAAGTTATCGTTTGCGAGCACTGCGGAAGAATTTTAGTTGATGAGGCATTAACACAAGAATTAGCAGAGGCTTAAAAACCAAAACATAAAAAAAGGCCAGATTTTCATCTGACCTTTTTTATTTAATTCCTTTTAAGGATAAGTAAAGATATCTTTAAAATTAAAATTTATAAACTATCGCATTAATATGCATTCCCGCTCCTACTGAAGCAAAAACCGCATAATCACCTTTTTCAATCTTATAATCTTTTACTTTATTGTGTTTTACCAAATCTATTAATGTTGGTATTGTGGCAACAGAACTATTTCCTAGCCATGAAATTGTCATTGGAACCAAGTTTTCTCGAACAGATTCTAAATCATAAAGCTTAAACAAACGTTTCATTATTGCATTATCCATTTTACCATTAGCTTGGTGAATAAAAACAGTTTTAATTTCCTCTATTCCAATTCCAGCTTTATCAATAGCTTCTTTAACAACCTTAGGCACATTAATTACTGCAAATTCATATAGTTTACGCCCGTTCATTTTTAAATATAAATTCCCATTTGATTCATTGGGGTTATTGCTATTTCCCATTACCAAAAGATTAGCGTGACTAGCAAATGTTTGGGTTTTATGCGCAATAATACCTGTTGGTTCTTCAGATTGTTTTGCCTCAAAAATAACGGCGCCTGCGCCATCAGAAAATATCATGCTATCTCTATCATGAGGGTCAACAATTCTAGAAAGTGTTTCAGAACCAATGATTAATACTTTTTTAGCATCTCCACTTCGGATTAAATAATCTGCTTGAATAACTCCTTGAACCCAACCTGGACAACCGAAAATTACATCATAAGCTACACAATTTGGATTTTCTATAGCTAGCGCTGATTTAACTTTTGCAGCTAAAGAGGGTATCATATCTGTTCTATTAGAATTTAATCTAACATCTCCAAAGTTATGACAGAAAATAATATGGTCTAATGTTTCTTTATCTATCCCAGCATCAGAAATTGCTTTAATTGCAGCTAAAGTACCGATATCGCTATTCAATAAATCATCGTCAACATAGCGTCTCTCTATAATTTCTGTAATCTCACTAAATTTCTTAATAATATCCGAATTCTCTTTGTCTAGCTTAATACCATTATCAAAAAAAGAAGCGTCTATAAAGTGGTCGCCAGAGATAATTTTATCGGGTATATAGCTCCCTGTTCCAGTAATAATCGAATAAATTTTGTTGTTGTTGCTCATTCTGTACCGTATACTAAATTGGTATATAGTTTAAAAATATTATTATTTAATTGAAATTAAAAACTTTTAGGAAAAATCATCGATTAAAAATACAAATAATTCTTTTGGTCCATGTGCACCAAGCACTAAAGTTTTCTCAATATCAGCTGTTCTGCTCGGCCCAGTAATCGTACTAATCATTGAAGGGATTTGATTGCCGTATTTATTTTTTAGCATTTGAAATGCATCTTTTAAATCTAAAACCAATTGACCTGTTCTAGCAACTACAATATGTTGATGTGGGAAAATACTCAGCCTACGCCCTGCCGCGTCTTGGTTACTAACCATTACAGAGCCATTACGGGCAATTAAAGACTCGCAAAGCGTAATACCCACCTCAGCCAGTTCAAAGTCTTTATCTGTTTGGTAAAATGGAAAATCGTAATGAGCTAACAAAGCTTGTAACTCTGGTTCCCAACAATAAATTTTCCTCCATTTAAATTGTTCCGCTAGTAATAATATATTTTCTATAAAATCAACACCGTTCTCACAAAAAATAAAATTGCCAGAAACGGCAGTGAGTTGCTCTGCAAATAAAACTTCTAATTGCTCCTCATTAGGTTTATAAAGTTGGCTATCCTCTAAATTAGGATGTGGATTGTCTCTTTTTTCGAGCAACGCCTTCCTTATTTTTTTGAGTATAAGTTCTTTCGAAGAGATATTTTCTTTCATTTAATTAACAAAATTACTTAACCTAGCCCATAAAAACAAAACAGCAACCTTATCGGATAAGGTTGCTGTTAAAATATAATAATAATTAATTAGTTTGCATCATCATTAGCATTTGCAACTGGCGCTGAAGGATCCGTAGTAGCGCCAACTCCATCGTGTATTAAACCTTGAGCGGCAGGAGTTTGATCTCCAGTTCCATTTACAAATTCATCATAAGTAGTTCTACTTTCAAATGGACGTTTCCCTAAAATCTCTTCTAAATCTGCTTGGAATAAAATTTCTTTTTCTAACAGTTTTTCAGCTAATTTTATTAAGCCTTCTTGATTAACGGTTAATAATTCTTTCGTTCTTTCATAAACCTCAGCAATTAGCTTTCTAACTTCATGGTCAATCATTTCTGAAGTTTTTTCAGAATATGGCTTATTAAAGTTATACTCATTTTGAGGATCGTGAAACGAGACATTACCAATTGTACTATTCATACCGTAAATAGTAACCATTGCGTAAGATAACTTGGTAATTCTTTCTAAATCATTTTGAGCACCCGTAGATATCTTACCGAAAACTAGATCTTCAGCAACACGACCACCCATCGTCATGCACATGCCGTCTGTTAGTTGCTCTGTTGTGTATAAAAACTGTTCTTTAGGTAAATATTGTGCATAGCCTAAAGCCGCAATACCGCGTGGAACGATTGAAACTTTAACCAAAGGATCCGCATGCTCTAAGAACCAACCCGCAATTGCGTGACCAGCTTCATGATAAGCAACAATCTTTTTCTCTTCTGGAGAAATGATTTTATTTTTCTTTTCTAGACCTCCAATTACACGATCAATCGCATCTTGAAAGTCTTGCATATCCACGAAATCTTTATTACGACGAGCTGCAATTAGAGCCGCTTCATTACAAACGTTGGCAATTTCTGCACCTGCAAATCCTGGCGTTTGTGCTGATAATTTTTTAGCATCTACAACTTCTGCTGTTTTAATTGGTTTCAAGTGAACTTTAAAAATTTGCTCACGACCCAATAAATCTGGTTTATCAATAGAAATTTGTCTGTCAAATCTTCCTGGACGCATTAAAGCAGAGTCTAATACATCTGGACGGTTAGTTGCTGCTAAAATGATAATTCCAGAATCAGTTCCAAAACCATCCATTTCTACCAATAACTGGTTTAATGTATTTTCACGCTCATCGTTACCGCCCATCATGCTATTTTTACCACGAGCACGGCCAATTGCGTCTACCTCATCAATAAAAATGATACAAGGTGCTTTTTCTTTAGCTTGTTTAAATAAATCTCTTACTCTAGAAGCGCCAACACCCACAAACATCTCTACGAAATCAGATCCTGATAAAGAGAAGAAAGGAACTTGAGCCTCACCGGCAACAGCTTTAGCTAATAAAGTTTTACCCGTTCCAGGAGAACCAACTAACAATGCGCCTTTAGGTATTTTACCACCAAGATTAGTATATTTTTTAGGATTTTTAAGGAAATCTACAATTTCCATTACTTCTTGTTTAGCTTCTTCTAAACCAGCAACATCATTAAAAGTTATGCTAACTTGGCTTTCTTTATCAAAAAGTGTGGCTTTGGATTTTCCAATGTTGAAAATTTGACCGCCACCGCCGCCGCCGCCGCCGCCCATACGACGCATCATAAATATCCATATACCAGCAAAAAGTAATAATGGTAATATAATACTAATGAACCCACTTAACCATGGACTAGATTTAGATGTAGCGGTAATATCAACTTGTTGTTCTTTTGGTAGGCCTTCTTGGGCTTTAGCCAATTTATCTTGTAGAGATTTGGCATCGGTCATTACAAATTTAGCAATTGGCCCATTTTTAGAAAAGTTTAAATTATTGTTACTTATAAACTTTTTATATTTTGGATCCTCTTTTTTTGAATCCTTAATGAAAATTTCTGCAGTATATGTCTCTCCATCGCTTGATCTATAGCCCTCCAGCTTTTGAACATCTCCAGGAATTAACATACTATCTTCAAACTCCTTATAAGTAATAGTTTTAACGTCATTACTGTTAAACATAAAGTTAACAATGATCACACCAAGTATAACCGCAGCATAAACCCAAAATATATTAAATTTTGGAGCTTTAATCGGCTTCTTAGGAATGTTTGGAATTCGTTTTGTTAATTTTGGTTTAATATTTTTATTTTCTTCCATATGAATTCAAATCTGTGTTTAATAAATGGTTAAGCGCTTTTATAAGTTGTGGTTTCGGCG
>JBBSRF010000052.1:0-11757 GCA_038243335.1 Sphingobacteriales bacterium | reverse complement strand
TTTGCTCCTCTTGGTGATCCAATAGCAATCAGAGTTGCAGGATATCAATTGTGCTTGCGTAAAAGTGAAGCTTCTGTAATTATAATTCAATAGTGTTTTGTCTACTATTAAAGTTGCACTAGTTGGTAATCCAAATACGGGAAAATCTACTCTCTTTAATTTACTAACTGGGTTAAATCAAAAAGTTGGAAATTTTCCAGGTATTACGGTAGATAAGAAAATTGGTTACTGTAAACTTGCTGATTCAAATACTGCCGAAATCATAGATCTTCCTGGAACCTATAGTCTTTATCCAAAAAGTAAAGACGAGGGTATTGTTTTTCAAGTTTTAGCAGATCAAACTAATCCTAGTTATCCTGATATTGTAGTGGTTGTTGCCGATGCTACAAATTTGCGAAGAAATCTTTTACTTTATTCGCAGGTCGCTGATTTAGGCTTCCCGATGTTGCTTGTGCTTAATATGACAGACATGGCTCGTAAAGAGGGCTTGCATGTTAATGTCAATAGACTGTCAGAAAGATTAGGGGTGCAAGTTGTTGCAATGTCTGCACGTAAGAATGAAGGTTTAGATGTTCTCAAAAAGGCAATTTCTTACACAACAGCTATATCTACCCAAGCTAAAGGTATTGATGTCAATGTTTTTGCACCAGAAGCAATTGCTGAAGTAAAAAATAAAATTAAAACAAATAATGACTACTATGCTTTGCAAATATTGCATCAGCATCAACATTTAGCTTTTTTCACGCCTGCAGAACAAAGCGATATTGAAGCCATTGAAAAGAAGTATGCGTTTGAATCGACTAAGATTCAAGGTGCAGAAACAATTGCTAGATATAGATTATTAAGTACCGTATTAACTGATGTTATTTTTGATACTGGGGCAGAAAAGAAATTTAAAGTCACCGATAAACTTGATGCAGTATTAACGCATAAAGTTTGGGGTTTTGCTATTTTTACCGCCATACTCTTTGTAATTTTTAATGCCATTTTTGCTTGGGCAATTTACCCTATGGATGCCATTGATGCAGCATTTGGCTGGCTTGGAAACAAAGGACATGAGTATTTGCCGGCTGGTATGCTAACTGATTTGATGCTAGATGGGGTATTGGCAGGTTTAGGTGGTATCGTTATTTTTGTACCTCAAATCGCTATTTTATTTGCATTCATTTCTATTTTAGAAGATACTGGTTATATGGCTAGGGTTACTTTTATGATGGATAAAATGATGCGTAAGGTTGGGTTAAGTGGTAAATCAGTTGTTCCAATGATTGGCGGCTTAGCTTGTGCAGTTCCTTCTATTATGGCTGCAAGAAATATAGAAAGTTGGAAAGACAGAATGATTACCATTATGGTTACCCCATTGGTTAGTTGTTCGGCAAGATTACCGGTTTATATTTTAATAATTTCCTTAATTATTCCACCAGATCGTGTTTTAGGAATTATCAACAAACAAGGTTTAGCCTTAATGGCGATGTATTTGGTTGGAATTATAGCAGCCGTTGTAGTAGCCTGGGTAATGAAGTTCATTTTTAAAGCGAAAGAGAAATCTTACTTTATAATGGAACTGCCTGTTTATCGTATGCCAAGATGGAAAAATGTAATGTTAACAGTAATAGAGAAATCAAAAACTTTTGTATTTGAAGCAGGAAAGGTGATTATTGCAATTTCTATTGTGTTATGGGTAATGGCATCTTTTGCACCAGGCGATAAATTTGAAAAAATTGATCAAAAATATGCCGCAGCATTGGCAGATTCTACACAAAAAACAACTCATGTTGAGGCTTTAATGAGTAGTGAAAAACTAGAGAACTCTTATGTTGGTATCCTTGGTCATTGGATAGAGCCTGCAATTAGACCATTGGGTTACGATTGGAAAATTGGTATTGCCTTGATTACCTCTTTTGCTGCACGAGAGGCATTTGTAGGTACAATGGCAACAATTTACAGTGTGGATGGTGGTGATGAAGATACCTCTACAATTCGTGGACGTATGTTGTCTGCCGTTAATAGTAAAACTAAATTGCCAGTATATACTTTCGCTACTGGAATCTCATTGATGCTTTTTTATGCCTTTGCCATGCAATGTATGAGTACCGTTGCAGTTGTTTATAGAGAAACTAAATCTTGGAAATGGCCAATGATACAGTTGGTTTATATGACTGTTTTGGCTTATTTTGCTGCATTAGTTGCTTATCAGTTGTTAAAGTAAATATTTTTTCTAATCGAGCGTCATTCCCATGAAAATGGGAATCGTAATGCAATAAAATCCATTAGATGAATTAACATTTGTAAGTTTTACTACAGCAATAATTATTTTATTTAAAATTTCCGTATTATTAGTTATGGAAAGAGGCGGATGTGTTTATATTTTAACTAACGTATTCAATACAGTTATTTATATAGGCGTAACTTCTGATCTGTTTTCAAGAATAATAGAACATAAAAATAAAATTTATCCTAATTCATTTACTGCAAAATATAGTTGTAATAAGTTGGTGTACTTTGAAATGTACTCGACTATTGAGGAGGCAATTGGTATGGAAAAGAAATTAAAAAAATGGAATAGAGCATGGAAAATAGAATTGATAGGCAAAAATAATCCAAAGTGGTTGGATTTATATAATGAAGATCTGTAATTTATCTTTATCCTTAAACGTGCGTAATTCCCATGAAAGCAGTGTCTAAGGCGATAAATGATGATAGACTTATTAAAGCCTTCTAACGCATTACGATGCCCAGTCAAGCTGAGCATGACGTGGCTTTCAATTTTAAAGCAAAAAACTTCTTTAACTATCTTTGCACTCATCTACAATAATGTTAAAAATGAACAAAACTGAAGTGTTAGCACAATATATGCCTCCGGCTGCAGCGCCAATCATTGCCAAATGGATTGATTACTTTCAGTGCGAATTTAAAATAGCTAAAAATAGAACTACTAAAATGGGCGATTATCGTCATCCATTTAAAGATAATGGGCATAAAATTTCTGTAAATAACGATCTTAATCCTTATGCTTTTTTAGTCACTACAGTTCATGAGTTTGCACATTTACTCACTTGGAACGACCATAAAAATAAAGTGAAGCCTCACGGTGATGAATGGAAAAATAACTTTAAAAAAATGATGAATCCTTTTTTCGAAATACAAGTTTTTCCAGCAGATATTCATCATATTATAATTCAATATTTAAATAATCCTGCTGCATCTAGTTGTACAGATTTAAGCTTAGCTAGGGCGTTAAAAAAATATGACGTTCACTTATCAACTACTAGAGTGGAGGAATTGCCATTAGGTACAATCTTTATCTTAAAAGATGGCAGAAAATTTATAACAGGAGAACGCTTACGTAAACGTTTCCGCTGCGAATCTATTGACAATGGAAAGATTTATTTATTCAATCCTTTAGCAGAAGTACTATTGGCTGATACCTAATTAATAGGTCAACAATTTATCAACCATTTCTCCTAAGCGTTTCTTAGCTAAAAAGTCATCTTCTAAAACTTTACTCATTGGTATAGCGGTGTCTAAACTAGCGCAACGTAAAACAGGAGCATCTAAGTATTCAAAGCAATTTTCCATAATCCAAGCAGAAAGCTCTGCGCCAAATCCATTACATAAAGTGTCTTCATGTAATATAATAACTCTACCTGTATTTTTTACAGATTCAGCCACAGTCTCTTTATCCCAAGGTTGTAAGCTCACTAAATCAACTAATGTGGCAGCTAATTCTGGATGATTTTTTAAGTAATCCAGTGCCCAATGTACGCCTAAACCATAGGTGATAATAGTGAATTGGTCACCACATTTTAAAACATTTGCTTTGCCAATTTCTACCGTATAATAATCATCAGGTACTAATCCAGTTAAGCTTCTATATAAATTTTTATGTTCAAAATAAATGACTGGATTTGGGTCTTCAATAGCAGCTATTAATAAGCCTTTCGCATCATGCGGAAAAGCAGGATACACGACTTTTAAACCTGGTGTTTTGGTAAACCATGCTTCATTGCTTTGCGAATGAAAAGGACCTGCACCAGAACCAGCACCAGTTGGCATGCGAATTACAACGTCAGCTTTTTCGCCCCAACGGTAATGAGTTTTAGCTAAATTATTTACAATTTGATTGAAGCCACAAGTTACGAAATCTGCAAATTGCATTTCAACTACAGCTTTATAACCATTAATAGATAAGCCTAAGCCAGCGCCAACAATTGCAGATTCGCAAATAGGAGTGTTACGAACTCTTGGTTTACCAAATTGCGCTACAAAACCATCTGTAATTTTAAAAGCTCCACCATATTCAGCGATATCTTGCCCCATGATAACCAAATTGTCAAATCGTTGCATTCCTTCTCTTAATCCTTCTGTAATGGCATCCAAGTAACGTTTTTCTGTTTGCTTTGACCCTGGTTTTGTAACTGTTTGCTCATATGGGAAATACATATCTGCTAATTCTGTCAGTTCATTTGCAACAGGCTCTTCTTCACTAAAAGCTAATTCAACATCGTGTGCAATCTCTGACTTGAAATTACTTTTGATCTCAGTAATCTTCTCTTCATTCAATACTCCTTCTGCCAATAAATAATTTTCGAAGTTTTTTACTGGATCTTTAACAGCCCAAGCATCTAAAAGGTCTTGAGGTACATACTTAATCCCTGATGCTTCCTCATGTCCACGCATTCTAAAAGTTAAACATTCAACCAAAACCGGGCGTGGATTTTCTCTAATACTAATTGCAAGCTCACTTAATTTATCATAAACTTCAAGTATGTTATTCCCATCTAATTGGATCCCTTCAATGCCATATCCAATAGCTCTATCTACTAAATGTTTGCAATTAAACTGCTCATTTATAGGTGTAGAAAGACCGTAGCCATTGTTCTCAATTAAGAAGATAACAGGTAAATTCCAAACAGAAGCCACATTAATGGCTTCGTGAAAATCGCCCTCGCTAGTTGCTCCATCTCCAGTAAAAACCAAAGTAGCATTTTTCTTATTTTCAATTAAATCCGCTAGGGCAATACCATCGGCTAATGCCATTTGCGGACCTAAATGGGAAATCATTCCGATGATTTTATAATCTTGAGTGCCAAAATGAAAAGAACGATCTCTACCTTTTGTAAATCCAGACATTTTACCTTGCCATTGCGCCATTAACTTCTTTAATGGAATACCACGACTAGTGAATACACCTAAATTACGATGCATTGGCAAAATATACTCATCTTTATGCATGGCTAAAGTACTACCAACTGCAATTGCTTCTTGTCCAATACCAGAAAACCATTTACCAATTCTACCTTGACGTAAAAGAATGAGCATTTTTTCCTCTACCATACGTGGGTAAAGCAAACTTTTGTAAAGTGCTAAAAGGTTAGCATCATCTTTGTCTTTTCTATTGAATTGCATTTTTTTGGTATGTAGTAGTTAATGTTTAGCTATTAGTATTTAGAAGTATCAATTGAATTGCCTAACACCCGGCTCCTGACTTAGGATTCTTGACTTTTTTCCTTTTCTTCCCATTGTTTAGCAAAGGATTTAGCTGCAATTTCTGGCATTTCTCTATACTTACCCCAGCTTTTTTTGAAAAATGTTTTCAAGAAGAAGTTTTTTATCTTGCCGTTAAACATATCCATCAATGAACGTTTAGTCATACCGTTTTTCCATAAACTCCAACCGATTCCTTCTAATTTGCTGTTTTCATGACTGGCTGCTGCATCGCGTCTATTTAACAATAACATTTTATGAATATCGATTTTAACAGGACATACTTCGGTGCATTTACCGCATAAACTAGAAGCATAGCTTAAATGCTTAAACTCCTTTACTCCCTTAAAGTGTGGGGTAATAATAGAACCAATTGGCCCGGTGTAAGTTGTATTGTAAGTATGTCCGCCAATATTTTTATAAACAGGACAAGCATTTAAACAAGCTCCACAACGAATACAATATAATGCTTGGCGTTGTTCCTTTTGTGCCAAAAGATTTGTTCTGCCATTATCTAAAAGAATAACGTACATTTCTTCGGGTCCGTCAGTTTCATTTGGTTGCCTTGGCCCACTTAAAATGGTGTTGTAAACTGTTAAGTTTTGCCCTGTTCCGTGGCTAGCCAATAAAGGCCAATATAAATCTAAGTCTACGATAGAAGGAATTATTTTCTCTATACCAACAATAGCTATATGTACTTTAGGAAAGGTGGTACATAAACGAGCATTTCCTTCATTTTCTGTTAGCGCAATACTGCCTGTGTCTGCTATTAAAAAATTTCCACCAGAAATACCAATATCAGCTCTTAAATATTTTTCACGTAGTAATTCTCTTGCTTTTTGAGTTAATTGTTCTGGCGTAGCATCTACTGGAGTGCCAAATCTTTCGTGAAAAAGTTGTGCAATATCTTCCTTGCTTAAATGCATTGCAGGTGTTACAATATGATATGGTTTTTGACCTAATAGCTGAACGATATATTCCCCTAAATCACTTTCTAATGATTCAATATCATTTTTTTCTAAAAATTCATTCAAATGAATTTCCTCCGTTGTCATCGATTTTGATTTGATGACGGTTTTACCACCTTTTCTTTGTATGATATTTAGAATTTCCTTTTGAGCTTCCTCTACATCATTTGCCCAAATTACTTTACCACCTCTTTTCTGGAAGTTAGATTCAAATTCTGGTAGAAACTTGTCTAAATTTTCCATCACACGCCATTTAATTACATGTGCTTTTTTTTTAGATGTTTCTAAATTTACGAATTTTGATAAACCTTTTTCTACTGCAACATTGTACTTTCCAATGTTATGATTAATGGTTTTGCGATGAGGCATATTAAATGCTTTTTCATCAGATTTTACCAAAAATTCTTCTGCAGTAGTACTCATGTTCAAATATACAAGCCTTAAGTTTAAAGACCAAAGTTAAAAGCTAAGAAAACCCAAATTTATAGACAAAAAAAATCCCGATAGATTTCTCTATCGGGATTTTGACTAATTTAATGTTTAGTCCATTTTTGCAGAACCATCTGCATTTTTATCAACTTTAGGACGATTAGGCATATTTGCTAGTTCCCAAGCAGTATAATAAGTTAAATGAGCACGCTTTGCTAATAAATCAAAATTGATTTTGCTCACTTCGTCACCTGGTCTGTGGTAGTCTTGTTGTAACATTCCATCATAATAAAAAATAACAGGGATACCTAACTTTGCAAAATTATAGTGATCTGAACGATAATAAATTCTTTCTGTATCTTTTGGATCATCATATTTATAATCTAAAATCATTTTGGTGTAAGTGTCATTTACTTTTTCACTTAATTTACCCAAGTCTGTACTTAGCATAAATGATCCAACAGTATAGATATAGTTAGCACTATCTGGTTTACCCAAATATTCTTCTCCAATACGACCAATCATGTCTGTATTTAAATCTGCTATAGTATTTTCTACTGGAAAAACAGGATGCTCTGAATACCATTCAGAACCTAATAGACCTTTTTCTTCACCAACAACAGTCATAAATAGAATACTTCTTTTAGAACCCTTACCAGCTTTTTTAGCTTTCGCAAATGCTTCAGCTATTAATAATACTCCAGTAGTACCAGAACCGTCATCATCAGCACCGTTGTTTACTTTATCAACTGCGTTAGGATCTGCAACTAAACCAATATGATCATAGTGACCGGTAACAACTAAAACTTCATGCTTTAATTTAGGGTCAGAACCTTCTAAGAAACCTAAAACATTTTCTGCTCTTACATCAGTTTCCATGCTTTTTGCAGCAAATGAAATTGGGATGTTTATATTCATCGTTGCAGATTTTTTAGTTTCATCAATTTTAGCTTTTACATTAGTTAAGCTAGTGTTTGCGACAGCTAAAATTTGATTAGCAACAGCTGTACCAATAACAACGGTAGGTAAACCCGCTGCTTCAGCCATTTGTTTCATTCTTGCAATTGTTTTCAAATATGGATTACCATTTTGAAGACTTTCTTTCATTCTTGGATTAAGATTATCAACATTTGCATTGATAATTAAAACACCAGCAGCTTTGTTATCAAGTAAATACTTAATTTTTGCTTGAGTACTTCCAACACTAGAAGATTGACGACGAGTACCAGGTGCAGGAGGAGGTGGAGGTGTAGCTGTAGGATCTCCAGTTGCAAAAATCATTACAATTTTACCTGCAACATTTTGACCTTCATAATCGTTAAAACCTTCTTTATTTATTCCATATCCAGCAAATAGAACTGAGTTTCCTTTAACATCATATCCTGTTGAGCTAACTGTTGAGGGTGTAATATAAAAATCTTTTAAATTTTCTTTGGCAACACCGCCAATACTTAATTGAGATTTAGCTAAGCTTAAAGAAGCATACCCTATTTTTTGAAAATAAGGATCGTTACCCTCTTTAACTGGACCAACTAAACCAAAACTTTTAAATTGATTTTTGATATATTCAGCTGCCATCCAGGCTCCTTTTTTACCAGTCTCTCTACCTTCATATTCATCTGAGGCTAAAATAGAAAGGTGGTCATAGCCCCTTTGCTTATTAATAGTTTCACTAAACTTAACAGCATCAGCATTTTTCTGCGCCATTGCACTTAAGCTTAGCATTAGTGCAAAACCTGTGTATAAAAATTGTTTTTTCATTAGTTTTTTAATTGTTTTTAGTTAAGGAGCTTATTGTAATAGTTAGGTCTAGATTGTCAATAAGCGGTTATTAATATATTTAACTTAATGTATTTAATACAGTATTAAAACATTTGTTAGTTCAATTGAAATAATTTAACATGATATTTTATCTACCCTCTTGGCATGTCTTCCAGCTTCAAAAGCAGTATTTAAAAAGGTATCTGTCATTTCTACAGCAACATGTGTTGATACAAATCTAGCTGGAATACATAAAATGTTAGCATCGTTGTGTTGTCTTGCTAATATTGCCAAATCATTTTCCCAACAAATGGCTGCTCTAATTCCTTGATGTTTGTTTGCTGTGATGGCCACTCCATTCGCACTCCCACATATTAATATCCCGAAATTAAACTCATTGTCTTCCACAGCTTTTGCAACTGGGTGTGCAAAATCTGGATAATCTACAGAATCTGTGGAAAAAGTCCCAAAATCTTTAATTTCATAGGCAGACAAATGTTGTATTAGCATCTCTTTATAAGCAAAACCCGCATGATCTGCTCCAATTGCAATCTTTAATTTATTCTCTGTAGGCATATTCAAATTTAAATAGAATTATAATGATAATGCGTAAATTTTTTGTTGCTATCTTTTTGTGATGATTTACAAACTCCATTTGTAAAATATGCCAATATTTAGTTTTTGTAAAATAATTCTTCTGATTTTAGTTTTTTCTTTTGAATGTTGGCAGAAATCATGATACTTAATTCATACAATAAGAATAAAGGGAATGCAACAATTAACATCGTGTATGGGTCTGCAGTAGGTGTTACTACAGCTGCAATGATTAAAATTAACACAGCTGCATATCTTCTGCTTTTTCTCATGAACTGTGGAGTCATTATCCCAAATTTAGATAAAATATAGATCACCACTGGTAATTGAAAAATAATACCTGAACCTAAAGTTAAAGTTAATACTGTTGATAAATAAGAATCTATACTGAACATATTCTGTATACTCTCATCAACTGTGAAATTAATCAAGAAGTTAACTGATAATGGGCAAATAATATAATACCCAAACATTACACCAATAAAAAATAATACGGATGCAAAAAATACAAATCCGCTGGCAGATTTTCTTTCAGTATCTAATAATGCTGGTTTAATAAATAACCAAATTTCAAATAGCAAATAAGGAACACCTAAAATTATACCAGCCATAATACAAGAGTTCATTTGTAAAGTAAACTGGCCAGCCATTTCAGTATTGATGATTTTGGCATCTATTTTAGTAATACAAAATTCTTTACCAATTACGTTTGGAAATGCTTCATAAAGCTTGCACATCATTCTATAGGTCCAAAAAGTTGGATCTTTTGGCCCCATGATTACGACACGCCATATAAAGTCTGAATAATAAAATGCAATACATACTAGTAAGGTAACAACAGCTAATCCTCTTAATAAATGCTTGCGTAAGATATCTATATGGTCAAAGAAGGACATTTCTGTCTCAATACTTTTTCCTTTATTTTTAATAGAATCTATTAGATCCTGTGCTCTGTTTTGACTCATTGAGTTTATTTGTAAACAAAAATACCATTCTATTTGATATAGAATGGTATTTACGATTAAAATCTATAAAACGATTGATAATTCTTTTTATTTAAGCTACAATGTAGCTCTTTTAGCTCATAATTTTAACATATAAATATTACGGCGCAGTAAATTCGAAAGTTTCCATGAATTTAGTAGTAAAATTTCCAGCTCTAAAATTAGGGTCTTTCATTAATTGTAAGTGAAATGGTATGGTTGTATGTACCCCTTCAATTACAAATTCACTTAAAGCTCTTTCCATCGTACAAATTGCTTCCTCACGCGTTTGTGCTACACAAATTAGTTTTGCAATCATCGAATCGTAATTAGATGGAATGTTATAACCTGCATAAACATGAGTATCAACACGTACACCATGACCTCCCGGAGAGTGGAAATTAGTAATTCTACCTGGTGATGGTCTGAAATTATTAAATGGATCTTCTGCATTGATACGACATTCAATCGCATGCATATTAGGTAAATAATTTTTTCCTGAAATTGGAATACCAGCAGCCACTTTAATTTGTTCTTTAATTAAATCGAAGTTAATTACTTCTTCTGTAACTGGATGCTCTACTTGAATACGTGTATTCATTTCCATGAAATAGAAGTTACGGTGTTTATCTACCAAAAACTCTACCGTTCCAGCACCTTCGTAACTTACAGCTAAAGCACCTTTTATGGCAGCTTCACCCATTCTTTCACGTAATTCTGGAGTCATAAATGGAGATGGTGCTTCTTCAACTAATTTTTGGTGTCGACGTTGAATTGAACAATCTCTTTCTGATAAGTGACAAGCCTTACCAAACTGATCTCCAATAATCTGGATTTCAATATGACGAGGATCTTCGATATATTTCTCCAAATAAAGACCATCATTACCAAAAGCGGCGCCAGATTCCTGACGAGCACTATCCCATGCGTTTTCGAAATCTTCATCTTTCCAAACAATACGCATACCACGTCCACCACCACCGGCAGTAGCTTTTAATATGATTGGATAACCCATTTCGTTGGCAATTTCAATACCTTCTTTAACACTAGAGAGCAAACCTTCAGAACCTGGAATTGTTGGTACACCTGCAATTTTCATGGTTTCTTTAGCCGAAGCTTTGTCGCCCATGCCATTAATTTGCTCTGGTGTTGCGCCAATAAATTTAATTCCATAGTCGCGGCATACTGAAGAAAATTTAGCATTTTCTGAAAGGAATCCGTAGCCTGGATGTATGGCATCTGCATTTGTTAGTTCTGCAGCAGATATAATATTTGGGATGCTTAAATAAGAATCTTTACTAGGTGGAGGGCCTATACAAACAGCTTCGTCCGCAAAACGTACATGTAAACTCTCTCTATCTGCAGTAGAGTAAACAGCAACCGTTTTTATGCCCATTTCTTTACAAGTTCGTATAATACGCAAAGCGATTTCACCCCTGTTGGCAATTAATATTTTTTTAAACATAATTGATTATAAATTAGCTAATTAGCCAATTGATTAATTAGCTAATTAAATAGGTTCTACTAAGAATAAA
>JBBSRF010000051.1:0-11802 GCA_038243335.1 Sphingobacteriales bacterium | reverse complement strand
TGATTTTATTCAGAATTTTAATGATAATATTCTATTTCACTCCAAGTTTGATTAGCGCAAATACTGAGTAGTTCAGCATATCTTGATAATTGGCTTTTACGCCCTCAGAAACTACTGTTTGACCTAGGTTATCTTCTATTTGCTTTACTCTTAATATCTTCATCAAAATTAAATCTGTTAACGAACTAATGCGCATATCTCGCCAAGCTTCACCATAATCGTGATTTTTAGCGAACATCAATTCCTTAGTTTCATTTACTCTTTTGTCAAATAAATTTTCAACCAATTGAATATCCATTTCATTCGGATCACTTGCTGTTAACTCCAATTGCAACATGGCAATAACACAGTAATTTACTATACCAATGTATTCAGATGTAATATCTTCACCAACTTTGCTGACTTTCTTTTCTTCTAGCGTACGAATTCGTTGCGCCTTGATAAAAATTTGATCGGTTATAGACGACGATCTTAAGATACGCCATGCAGTACCATAATCTTTTGTCTTCTTTAAAAATAGCGATTTACATACTGCAATTACGTCGCTATACTCTTGTGATGTGTCTACTGCCAAAACAATTAAAATATTTAGTTTAAAGCCATTTTAATACCTATTTTTGTATTAAATGATGGCTAAAGATACATTTTTAAACCGAAAAGTAACACTAAATTGTAAAGGCAAACTGATAGATTTAAGTGAACCGGCTGTAATGGCTATCTTAAACTTAACTCCAGATTCCTTTTACAGTCAAAGTAGAATTAATACGATTGATCAGGCTTTAAAAAAAACTGCAAAATTTATTGAAGAAGGTGCTCAATTTATAGATATTGGCGCTTACTCATCAAGACCAGGTGCAATTCATATTAGCGAGGCTGAAGAATTGGAAAGATTAATGCCAATTGTTGAGGCAATTGCTAAAGCGTTTCCAGAAACATTAATTTCTATTGATACGTTTCGAGCTAAAGTTGCAGAAGCTGCTATTCTTTCTGGAGCACATTTAATTAACGACATTTCTGCTGGAAATTTAGATGAAGCTATGTTCGAAACCATCGCTAAATTGCAAGTTCCCTACATTATAATGCACATGAAAGGCAATCCGCAAAACATGCAAGAAAACCCAAGTTATGAAAATATAACGAATGAAGTTTTAACTTACTTTATGGAAAAAGTTAATCAATTGAGAAAGCTTGGCGTTAAAGATATCATCATTGATCCTGGCTTTGGTTTTGCTAAAACAATAGACCATAATTACAAACTTTTGCAAGAAATGGAAAGCTTAAACATTTTATCATTACCAATTTTAGTAGGTTTTTCGAGAAAATCAATGATTACGAAAGTTTTAGACATTAGAAATAAAGATGCATTAAATGGAACTAGTGTACTAAATACTATCTCTTTACAAAAAGGAGCCACGATTTTAAGGGTTCACGATGTAAAATCGGCAATGGAATGCATTAAATTGGTTGAAATGGTTAAACATTAGCGGTGAACACTAAATTAAGCAACTTATACAATTAAACAATTCACCTAATATTCTTACCTTGTGCACAATGAAAAGTCTAGATTTTGATTTTCTTAAAATTTCGTGGATTGATGGCTTAGACATCATCTTGGTTGCAATATTAATCTATTATATCTATAGCTTAATCAGAAATACTTTAGCCGTGAATTTGCTTTTAGGCATGTTCATTATTTTAATTGTTTATTATTTGGTTCAAGGCTTACACATGAATTTGCTTACTGCCATTATCAGTAAATTTATGAGCGTCGGCATCATGGCACTTGTCATTATCTTCCAACCCGAAATCAGAAGGTTTTTATTACATATTGGAAAAAGCACATTTTTACAAAAAAACAAAGCTTGGTGGGGTTATTTATTCGGCAGTAAGGATATAGATAGAGATAATTTAATTAGAATAAAACCAATTATTGATGCTTGTAAAAGTATGAAGAAAAGTAAAACAGGTGCATTAATGGTATTTGTTAAATATTATGATGATGAACTATTTAGCAATAGTTGTGAATATATTGATTCCAAAATATCTAAACGTTTATTAGAAAGTATATTTCAAAAATATAGTCCATTGCATGATGGAGCTGTAGTTATTGCTGAAAATAAGATTAAAAGTGCAAGTTGTATTTTACCTTTAACTGATAATGATAAATTACCTACACAATTCGGTTTACGTCATAGAGCAGGTATTGGAGTTTCGGAAAACACTGATGCTGTTGCTGTAATTATCTCAGAAGAAACGGGAGAAATTGCCTATGCAAAGCAAGGTAGAGTAAGGATGAATGTATCCTTTGGAGAATTAGAAAAGTTATTAAATAAAGACTTCTAGGAAGAGGAAAGGAACAAAGAACAAAGAACAAAGAGCAAAGAATAATTAGCAAGGAGCAAAGTTTACAACTTTACCACCCAATAAAAAAAGGAGCAAGAAATTAGACAAATTGTCTTTATTCCTTGCTCCTTTATCTTTTATCTTAAACTAGCAGTATTGCTCAAAAGCGCCAATTAAGCTATCGGCAATCATTTGTGCTGGACGACCTTCAATTTGGTGACGCTCTATCATATGCACCAACTTACCATCTTTAAATAATGCCATTGAAGGCGATGATGGAGGAAAAGGCATCATATAAGCTCTTGCTTTATCTACTGCATCTTTTTCCATTCCAGCAAAAACTGTTACTAATTTATCTGGGTGTTTTGCATTCGAAGCCGCTAATTTAGCCGCCGGACGTGCATTTGCTGCTGCACAGCCACATACAGAGTTTACCACTACAAAAACAGTTCCTTCACTTTTAATTGCCGCATCTACAGCATCAGCTGATTTTAAATCTTCGAAACCAACGTTTGTTAATTCTGCACGCATTGGCTCTACTAAATATTCTGGATACATTTTTTCTCTTTTAATTAATTAAAAGACAAAGATAACAATTATGGTGCGCTAAAATTTATTGCAGAAGAAAATAACAATTTTTTGACTTATTATTTTCAACTCAATATAAAATTAGACTATTAATTTTAAAAGTAAATACATAAGTTTCCATCTAATGATAAAAACTTATGTATTTTAAATAAAAAAAATTATAAGAGCAATTTTAAATCTATTGAATAGGTAATCTTTAATAAAATTAAATTTAAAACATTTTTACAAAATCTTTCTGATAATTATAGAGGCATTTAATTCTATAAAATTTTATTTTTTTTCACTAATTTTTAATAATTCTTCCAAATATTGACCCCAAACTTTAGGATTAGAATGTGTTCCATGCCCGCGTGTCGCACTACTAATTGGTATAAGAATATACCTTCCCATTTTAACTTTTGGTATCTCTGCTTCCATCACACCAAGTTCTGGTGGGTTAACTTGATCATCAGCTGAATTAATAGCGAATAAAGGCACTTTAATTTTTTGAAGATGAGGAGCGGGGTTATAATCTCTAGAAGAATCGAATGCATAAATGAGATCATTTGCATCTAACGAAGCTTGGTATCTTTCTAAGGTTTTTTTCATCATCTCCTCCGCCAACTCTCTAGTTGGAGCATTAATTTGTTGTTGTAAAGGTACGCTTACCATAAACATTAAAGACGAAATTGCTCCAGATAATCCAAGTTTTGGCTGCTCTTTATATTCACCACCTTTAAAAGCAGGGTCCATTTGTATTAGATCAATAGCTATTTTTCGCTGTATGCGATTTCTACCTGCAATTTCAACCGGTAAACTAGCTAAAGGCATAATAGCATCCATAAAATCAGGATAAGTGTATCCCCAAACCCAGCTATGCATACCACCCATTGAAGTTCCCATTACCAATCTTAGGTGATCTACTTTTAAATGTTCCGTTAATAACATATAATTTGCTAATACCATGTCATCATAATTATATTTTGGAAACTTCATGTGCAAAACATCACTTGGTTTACTAGATTTCCCATGACCAATGTCATCAGTTAAAATAATAAAATGTTTAGTTGCATCCAATAATTGACCTTTTCCAAATAGATTTCCTGCAAATTGAGAACTTAAAAAATTATTGCCACTACCTGTGGTACCGTGCATAATTAATACTGCATTATTAACTTTACCATCTTTACCTCTTGTTGGTTTTCCGATAGTTGTATAATGTAAGGAAAGATTTTCAAGAGACTCACCACTTTTAAAGCTAAATTTTTTAACCACATAATCGCCCTCGACAGGGGTGGGATAATTTATTTGTGCATTACTGCTATTCATTAAGAATAATGCCACAAAACATAAGAGATATATTTTTTTCATCAATTTTTTGTTTAAATTTTTATTTTTAAAGCTCTGCAGCGATACCATATTCAAATGTTTCTAAAGAAACTAGAAACTCCTAGTTGAAGCAAACGTCAAAACTTGGTAAGCAAAATAATATTCTACAAAACCTATACTATGATTGACAGTCAATAACCTATCAATTTATACAATATTCAAGACACTTTAGATAAACATTTCCTACATTAGTTTTTCACCTATAAAGTCTATATCATCGCAATATTCAAGTCTTGGTGAATCACCTGCTTTTATTGACTTTTTAGTAGCATGATGATGGCAAAATAAGCCACCATCATATTTTGTACTATTCAACTTTAATAATTGTTGTCAATGCTAAGATTAGTATAATTAATGTTTTTATTGGAATAAAATTAAAATATATCCCAAAACAATTTGGTTTCTGTTTTATCTCCACCAATTTTAGTTGCTGCTTTAGTATAGTTTGTACCATTTAATTGTTGCTCACTCCCTGGATACCTTAACCTTGTAGGATAACCAGAAACAGCATTTACAGGAAGTGATAATTTAGGATAATCAAGTCTTCGAACCTCTACCCAACCTTCAAATGGGCGATTATACAAAGCAATCCATTTCTGAAATCCAATTTTTTGTTTCCAGCCCCCTTCTGCTGTACTGTAAGCAACTGCAGATTGAGCTAAGTAATCATCAGCATTAGCATTTGTGCCACCCCAATAAATAATCGATGCTCTAATAGCATTATTGTAATGGGATTCTGCTGTACCGCTTACAGTATACCCTCTTTCTTTTGCCTCTGCTCTATAAAATTCCATTTCTACATAATCCATCAAAACATTTGGCGCATCTGGTGCGGCAACTCTATCGCTTGGCTTAGACATTTTAGCAAAATCGCTTCCAACTCCTAAAATTCCACCAACATATTGTCCTACATTATTTTTACCAAAAAAACCAGGTTTACGAGGATCTGAAAGATTGTTTAATACATCCATTAAATCTACAGATGCAATAAAATCTGTTCGATTTGCTAAAACTAGCTGATTATATAGTGGATTGTTGTTTGGACTAGCGCTAATGTACTTTACTTCAGCAATATCTGAAGGACTATTCATAGCAAGAGGATCTGCTAATTCAAAAGTACTTTTAGCAGTACTATTATCTACGTCAGCAATAGTCATAGCCATTCTAATTTTTAAAGAATTGGCAAATTTAACCCATTTGGCTATATTACCTTGAAATATGATATCTTCAGAACTAGTGAAACCAAGTCCAGTTGTACTAAGTTTTTGAGAACTTTCATTTAATCTCTTTAATAGATCTGCATAAACTGTCTTTGCATCATCATAAGCAGGGAATAAATTCGTATTATCCAACGCATCTTTATAAGGAATATCTCCAAATGTATTTATTAAAATATTAAAATTATAAACTTGCATAATTTCAATTATAGCTAATTGATTAGCTTTTTGAGTTGCATTTAATGTTTGATCTTTAGAAATGATATTTGATGCTTCCTTAAGATCATTCAATACATCTCTATAAATTCTCGTCCACCAAGCATCATTAACTGCCCTAGATACGTAATCAAATTGTGCTTCATCCTGAATTACAGCTTGGGCCCAATGTTTTACAAAGTGCCTAAGAATATTTGTACCTACAGCCGCAGAGGCTAAACCATCTGACATGCTTTTTATCGAATTGGAAAAAAGCGGTCCTGGTGGTATAGTACTTGCTCTCTTAGTTTCTACATTAAATCGAGTGATGTCTTTTGTACATGCGCTCAAAAACAATGTTATTGTGATTATTATAAATAATTTTTTCATATTCTTAAGCTTATATTTTTATTTTAAGATTTAGTCCAATAGTTCGTGTAGTTGGATAAGAACCACTTTGGTAACCTTGAATATTTCCAGATGATAAATTTTCTTCTGGATCTGCATAGGGAACATTTTTATGAATCAACCATAAATTCCTTCCTAAAAGAGATAATTCTATATCTTTAACAAACTTAATTCTCGACACCATCTTTTTTGGTAGTGCAAAAGAAATTGCAACCTCTCTTAATTTAACATAGCTTGCGTCATAAACGAAATTAGACTGGGGCAAATAGTTAGAAGTATTAGATATAATAGTTACTCTTTGCGTATTTGGCTTACCATCAGCTGTTACGCCTGGCAATATAACTCCACCACCTTTAGCCACATCATTACGTACTGGATTTCCTAAATCATTAATACCTACCGTTTCAGGCAGTATTCCAGATATTGTTCCGTAATACATATCTAAAGAGAATAAGTCGCCTCCTTTCTTTACATCAATCAAAAAACTTAAGGATACGTTTTTATATTTAAAGCTATTATATAGTCCACCAACCCAATCTGGGTTTACATTACCAACTACATTAGAAGTTGTGGTAGTAAGTTGATAAAGCCCATTCGATTTAATTAATCTTTGTCCGTTTAACATTTCATAGGTGGTAGTTCGTAATTCACCATATGGTTTTCCTAATGAAGCATTTAAACTTACCCCGCCTTGAAAATTAGCTAATTGTAAGTTTTTACTATCATTATATAGCGATATAACTTCGTTTCTATTACGAGTAAAGTTTGCATTTACAGTCCACGTAAAATTAGAGTTCCTAATTGGTGTACCGAATACAGAAAGCTCAATTCCTTTGTTTTCTATATTACCAGCATTGATATATTTGCTTGAATATCCAGTTGCTGTTGATACTGTTACTGGAATTATCTGATCGATTGTATTGGTCAGATAGTAAGAAGCATCGAATCCGAATCTATTATTGAAAAATGACATTTCTAAACCAGCTTCTTTACTTTTAGTTTGTTCTGGTTTAAGACTACTGTTGTTTTTGGTACTTGGTAGAGAAAACAACAAAGTGTTTCCAAATGGGTTTGGTTTATCATAAACATCTGCAATACTTCCCCAAGCCGCATCACTTCCCACAGTTGCATAGTTTACTCTTACTTTACCAGATGATAACCATTTAAGATTTTTTAGATGTTGGGAGAATAGATAACTTCCAGATATTGCATAATAATTATAAGTATTTGCATTTTCAGGTAAAGTTGATGACCTATCTCTTCTAAATGTTCCATCAAGTGTTAAATAGTCTCTAAAACTAAAAGTAACTCCGCCAAAATAACCGTCCACAGCTTTGGGTTGATAATTCTCTACTGGAGCTGGGATTGTACCGACTGAGTTAGAAATAGCATAAAGCTTTGGAATTACTAATCCGCCAGATGTTGAAGAAGATATTGAAGATATGGTATTCCTTCTAATGTTAACACCTAATAGTCCATTAAACTTCAAATCCTCATTGATATCTTTATTAACTGTAGCTAATAAATCGTAGTTTATTTCATTAAAATTTCTATTTAAACGAGAGTATGATGAAACATTTGAACTACCAATAGCGATACGTTCTTGCTGCTGCTCACTATAATTGTCAACAGAAAAACGCCCCAAAATATCTAACCATTCAGTAGGCTTGTAATTTAGTGAAGCATTACCAAAAACTCTATCTCTTGAATCATTTTGATAGTTTTCATAGATAACCCAATATAGGTTGTCGTTAAATGCAGGCTTCAAGTTTACAAGTTGGGTGGGGTCTGCCCAACTCCAAGTAACATTGGTTCTATTTCTAAAATAAGCTGCTTTTTGCTCTTGAACATCAACATTAACTTGATTAAAATGTCTAAAATTACTATTTACATTTCTTCCACTGTCATATCCAGTTCCATATCTTCCCTTTCCTAAAGTATTCGAATAATTTACTAAAGCACTAGCAACTAAATTATTAGTAATATTATAACTTGAACTAAAATTTAAGATATTCTTCAAAACCCTACTATTTGGAAGGATACCTTTTTCATCATTTCTTGAATAACCTAACTTAAAAGAAGCTTTCTGATCAGCTAAACCATCAATTAATATACTATTGTTGGTAGAGAAAGCTGTCTCATAAAATGTATCTGGACCATTAACTGGTGCAACCCAAGGTTTAGGCTTTCTATAATTTGGTGAGGCTTGATCAAATGATTCCCAATCATAAACCATTAAGTTAGGGTCAAAACGTGGGCCCCATGATCGTGGCGCAAAAGTTGGTACGACTAAATCTTTTTGACCGTCGCCATTTGCATCGAAAAATAAAAACCCATCCTTATCTTGGAAGCTTGATCTACCTGCACCATATTCTTGTTGGTACTTCACAAATGTTGTTTTATCTATCTTACCCACATTAATACCACTATTAATTGCAATACCCAAACCTTTATTAGGTTTTTTTGTAGTTATCATAATTACTCCATTAGCAGCTCTAGATCCATAAAGAGCGGAAGCTGCTGCCCCTTTTAGTACATTTATAGATTGAATATCATCAGGATTAATATCTGCAGCAGCATTTCCATAATCATATCCGCCACCACCAGATTGTTGTGCTGATCTATTGGTATTAGAGTTATCTACAGGAATACCATCAACCACAAATAATGCCTGATTATTTCCAGTTAATGATTTAGAGCCCCTAATAATTACATTTACTGATCCTCCAATTGAATTTCCTTGGGTAATTTGCAAACCAGATATTTTGCCAGAAAGTCCACTAGCAACATTATTAACCCTAGTTTTATTTACATCATCTCCGCTTATTTGCTGAGCAGCATATGGTAATGTATTTTTCTGGCGTTGAATTCCAAATGCAGTAACCACAACTGAGCTCAAAGAATTAATAGCAGGTGTTAAAACAACATTCACAATATTACTAGTGGTAAGCATTATTGTTTGTTTGTTGTAACCTAAATATGTAAAGTCTAAACTCTTTGTATTCTCAGGGATTTTTATGGAATATTTTCCATTAGCATCTGTTTGTACACCTAACTTACTATTAGGTATCATCACAGTAACTCCAGTTATCGGCTTGCCATCTTCTTGTGATGATACTGTGCCTACTATAACCCTATCCTCAACAATTGCTATGTTGACCTTAGAAAATTTGTCAGAATTGATTTCTATAATACTAATTCTTTTATCCTTAATTGTATAAGATAAAGGTAGACCCGATAGAGAACTTTTTAGTGCTTCTTCTAAGGTGGCGTTATTAATTTTAACAGTGATAGGATTATATTTACTTACAGTATTACGATCGAAAAAGAAATCATAACCACTTTGAATATGAATTTCCTTAAAAATATCTTCGAGTAAGATTTTGTTTTTAACAATAGTTATCTTTTGCGCATAAGTTGATGCACTTACTTGGATTATCATTGTTAAAATAATTAATACACTTAACCGCATAACTAATAAGAGTTTATTTACATGCGAATAAAGTACATCCTTTTTTTTGATGTAATTTTTATACATTTGAAGAGTTTGGTTATGACAATACACACTTCAGTAAAGACGGTATGTATCGACAGGTTTAATTGATTAGATTAATGAATGCCAAATTTCTCCAGAGGTGTTAGTGCATCTCTGGGTTTCTAAGACATTAAATTTTTAATTTTTAATGATAATTTTTCTCCCTTCTATTTTAAATTTAATTTTGCTAGTAGTTTCAATCATCTCTAGTACTTCTTCAACCCTATTTTTTCTAGAAATCCATCCTCCAGGCCTAACATTAATTGGTTTAATATTCTCATAAACAACGTCTAAATCATACCATCTACTGATACTTCGCATTACAGATTCAAAATCTTGATTTTTAAATATGAAATTATCATCTTTCCAAGCCATAATTTCTTCAGTATCAACTTGATTTATTTTTATTTTATTACCACCAATAGAAGCTTGCTCTCCTGGATTAATGGTTACAGATTTACTATCAGGACTTTCAACATTAGCGAATATTTTAACAGAACCTTGTAATAAAGTAGTATTAATGTATGGTTCATTTTTATAACTATTAACATTAAATTTTGTACCTAATACTTGTATAATATTTTTATCAACGTATACTTTAAAATGCACTTTTTCATTATGAACTATCTCAAAATACGCTTCCCCAACTAATTCAACTTCCCGTACTTTTAAACCGCCAAAACTAATCGGATACCTAAGTGACGTTCCTCCATTTAGCCATACTTTAGAACCATCAGGCAAGTTAAGTTCAATTTTTTTACCTTTTGGTATTTCTATTTTATTGTAGAGAATAACATCACTTTTTATTTGAGAAGCATCTTCATCAGTCTTATAAACTAATTGATTGTCTTTATCTTTTATTAATTCTACCCCGCCTTCATTTGCTACTCTTAAATCTGATTCTGAAATTGGAATTCGTTTCCCACTAGCTAAAGTTAAATAGGCTAAGTAGCTTTCAGGCTTAACGTTTTTAATTGTTAATAAAGCTAATTCCTGCTTTTTATATAGTTGGTTATTATTTAGATAAAAATAAATTCCGATAGTGCTCACAGCTAAAAATACTGCAGCAGCTAAAAAAACTCTTTTTTGATAAAATTTAACAGCGTTATTTGCCGATACATTGTTTTCTATTGTTGAATTAATACGCTCAAGAAGTTCATCATTATTTTCTCTAATCAAAAGATGACCAGCGTTATCTAAATTTATTTCACCTTCTAGTTCATCTAAAATGCAAGCAAAATCATTTTCATAATCTTCTTCTTGTATCAACTTAAGAATAGTTGAAAGCTCTTCTTTATTACATTGATTATTTATGAATTTCTTAAAAAGATCTAAAACTTGTTTGTTCAATTTCTTGGGGTTTTATATTTATACAATTGACAAGAAAAAAACAACTATACAGCTATTCAAATATTTTTAAAAAAATAATCAGAAATAAAATTGCTGTATTTTTAATAGTTAAATATTTCCTTATATATTTTAACGCTTTAACCATTTGATTGTTAATTGTGCTTTCAGCTATGCCTAATTGGACAGATGCATCTTTATAACTAACACCTTCCAATCTACATTTAATAAAAATTTCTTTGCAACGTGCTGGAAGCTGATTGATTGCTTCAATTAACATTAAATTACTTTCATTATAATTTATTGCGTTCTCGGTTTCATTCGTATATTCTTCAGCATGTCTTTTGATCTCATTCAAAATTAATTTTTCATGCTTTGACCTTTGAATAAATTAAAAAGCAACCTTTTTGCAATTGTAAAAAGAAAAGTTTTAAATGATAAATTGGCATCAATTAGTAACCGATTTTCCCATATCTTTATAAAAGTGTCGTGAATAATATCATCCGTTAATTCTGGTGATTTTGCCATTCGGATAATAAAATATCGTAATGAAGTAACATGTCTGTTATATAAGGCATTAAAAGCCATCCTATCGTTTTTCTTTAACAATAGTATCAGTTTTTTTTCTTCGAAACCATTATAATTATTCTCCATCCTCTATTAAACTAATGTACATATTTAAATTAAAAGTTATCTGAGGTTTAATATTCTTTATCATAAAGATTTAAGTAAGAAAATGACCCAATAGAAAACAAAGTTTAGATCAGTTCACGCTTTAAACTTTATTTTCAACAGAATAGA